>CAYMXC010000444.1:333-2644 GCA_964394135.1 uncultured Phycisphaerae bacterium | reverse complement strand
TCCAACGCCCTGATCGTACTGTGCGGCCCCGCCGGAAGCGGAAAGAGCTCTTTTGCGAAAAAATTTTTCCACCCAACGCAAATCGTCAGCTCTGACGAATGCCGCAACCTGATCGCAGACGATCCGGGAAATCAGCGCGTCTCTCCCGACGCATTCGATCTGATGCACGCAATCATCGCCGCCCGTCTGAAATACAATCGCTTGACCGTCGCCGACGCAACCCATTTGTCCATCATTTATCGCCGGCCGCTCATCGAGCTGGCGCAGAAATTTCAATGCCCCCTTTATCTGGTCCTCTTCAACGCCGACGAAGCGACCTGCTTAAAAAACAACGCCCTTCGTCCGCGGCAGGTCGAATCGGTTGTCATCACCCGACATCTGGAGCAATTCCGACAAACCCATGAGCAGATCAAAACTGAACCGTATCGCGCCGTCTATACTATCGAGCCGACGGATATCGAAAATCTGACAATCGAGCTGATTCCCCCCTCGTCTCTTTAGAAACCATAAAAATAAACTGCATATCCATCCCCTGTAAAAAAAGCGGAACGGATCGAAAAGGAGAATAAACGATCCGTTCCGTTGTCAACGACTACAGGCATTTAATTACTTAAAAACCCTCTCATCGCCTCTCTTTATTATTACATCATACCCGGCAAGCCGCCCATGCCACCCATACCGCCCATGCCGCCATGGCCGTGACCACCGGGCATAGCAGGTTTCTTCTCTTCCGGAATCTCAGCCACCACGCAGCTTGTGGTTAGCATCAATCCAGCGATACTGGCAGCATTCTGGAGAGCGATGCGTTCGACCTTCGTCGGAACGATCACGCCCGCCTGAATCATATCGGTGTATTTGTTTTCCAGTGCGTTAAATCCGAAATTCGGATTTTCAGTATTTTCCATGACCTTCTGGCACACGATCGAACCGTCCAGGCCAGCGTTTTCGGCAATCTGCTTGATCGGAGCGGACAGCGCCCGTTTGACGATTCCAGCACCGGTCTTTTGATCACCAGTCAGTTTGAGCTTATCGATGGCCTTCATCGCCCGAAGAACCGCGACGCCACCGCCGGGAAGGATGCCTTCTTCAACGGCTGCTCGGGCCGCATGCAAAGCATCTTCCACCCGGGCCTTCTTTTCCTTCATTTCAACTTCCGTTGCAGCTCCGACCCGAACCTGAGCCACGCCGCCGGCCAATTTGGCCAGACGTTCTTCCAGCTTCTCGCGATCATAATCGCTGGTCGTCGCTTCGATTTCGTGCTTGATCTGCTCGATTCGACCACGGATCGCACTGGAATCGCCGCCACCTTCGATAATCGTAGTGTTTTCCTTGTCAATTTTGATCATCTTGGCGGTACCAAGATCAGTCAGTTCGACGTTTTCCAGTTTGATGCCCAGATCTTCAAAAATGGCCTTTCCGCCAGTTAGAATGGCTATATCTTCCAACATGGCCTTTCGGCGATCGCCGAAGCCAGGCGCCTTGATGGCACAGCACTGGAGAACGCCACGCAAGCGGTTGACCACCAGAGTCGCCAACGCCTCGCCCTCAACGTCTTCTGCGATGATGACCAGCGGCTTGCCGGCCTTGGCTACCTTCTCGAGAACGGGAATCAGATCCTTGGCTGAGGAAAGTTTCTTTTCGTAGATCAGGATCAGCGCCTTTTCCATCACCACCTGCATGTTTTCCGGATCATTGATGAAATGCGGGCTGATATAACCACGGTCGAACTGCATGCCTTCCACCAGTTCAACCGTCGTTTCCAGACTCTTGCCTTCCTCTACGGTAATCACGCCGTCCTTGCCGACTTTCTGCATGGCTTCGGCAATTTCTCTGCCGATTTCTTCGTCCTGGTTGGCGGCACAGGTTGCTACCTGGGCAATCTGCTTTTCGCCTTCGATCTTCATGGACATTTTCTTGAGTTCGTCAACCACTGCTTCGACTGCCTTATCGATACCCCGGCGAATATCCATCGCATTGGCGCCGGCGGTCACATTCTTGAGCCCTTCATCGAAAATGGCTTCGGCGTAGATCGTCGCCGTCGTCGTACCGTCACCGGCCACGCTCGACGTCTTCGACGCTACTTCCTTTACCATCTGAGCGCCCATGTTCTCATAGGCGTCATCGAGTTCCACTTCCTTCGCCACCGTCACGCCGTCTTTCGTCACCGTCGGAGCGCCAAACGATTTTTCAATAACGACATTCCGTCCACATGGGCCAAGGGTCACCTTGACCGCCCTGGCAAGCTTCTTTACGCCCTGCCGGACCGCATCGCGGGCTTCCGCGTCAAATGCCAACTTTTTTGCTGCCATAA
>CAYMXC010000444.1:0-323 GCA_964394135.1 uncultured Phycisphaerae bacterium | reverse complement strand
AATTCTGTCTCCTTCAAAAGGTATTTTCACTTAATCTTGCCATCGAAAGCTATTCAATCACAGCAAGGATATCGCTTTCGTCCATGATCAAATATTCCTCGCCGTCCACTTTAATCTCTGTTCCAGCATAGCTGGTAAAAAGAACCTCGTCCCCCTTTTTCACTTGTAATACCGTGCGTCCGCCTTCTTCCAGAAGCTTGCCTTCGCCGACGGCTACAACTTTACCGCGTTTGGGCTTTTCCTTGGCGGTATCCGGCAGAACGATGCCACCTTTCGTCTTCTCTTCCGCTTCCAACCGCTTCACCAGAACTTTTTCGCCCAGA
>CAYMXC010000443.1:0-2647 GCA_964394135.1 uncultured Phycisphaerae bacterium | reverse complement strand
CGATCAGAGCGATAAGAGAAAAAGTAGTTGCGACTTATTTCGTTAATTTCGGCAGATACGCCTGAAAATCCCGATCGAACTGATCCAGATCGTCGGTGATATATACGCGGAACAGGGCTTCGCCGGTACTGACGTTATCTTCTTCACGAACGGTAGTCAAAAAGCCTCTGATTTTCATGGTCATGTCGTGCGTACCAAGCTCGCACAGCAGATTCTGGAAATTCTTGTGATACTCGCCCGAGGCTGGGTCCTGCAGATACTGAATCAGCGCCCACACTTCGGCATAATACGCCAGTACCTTGCTCATCGGAAGGCAAACCACTTCGCCGGCGTGAGTCTTGAGCAATTCCCGCAAGGTAAAGAGCCGATTCGCAGCTATGGCCTCGGACAGATTCTGCCTTCGGAACAGATTTTTCTTCGGCGTGAAAACAACCCGATTCACATCCCACTCGTGAGCCTCGAAATACGTCGCCATCCCTTCGTTTACCCAGGCCGGTATCTGCTCCGGTCCGGCGGCCAGGTTGATGTAGAGGTGAAAGAGTTCGTGGGCCAAGATCGTCAGCGTCGCATATCGGCCCATATAGTAAAACGCGGAGAAATTGTCGGCTGTGTATCCCCCGTTGCGAATGCGCATATACACCGCAGCCTGCTCGGGAGTGAATTTCGCATTGGTGAACGCCACCCATTGCCGCACGTCGGAAAAAATGAAGAGCGTCATCTTTTCCTTCGGCTCGATCGAAACGGCACTCTTAAACCGCTGATACTCACCTTCAGCCAGGTCCACCGCCGCTGCGTGGAAGTCCGTGTCTTTTACCGTCGTATAAATGACGTAATGGTCCGATTCGAGAACTGTGCCCGTCCGATATTTCAGATGCCATTCGGAAGTCTGATAGCTCATCCGCGGCGTTTGACAACCGACCACGCTCACCAGCAGCAAAATTGCCGACAAAATACGATGGTTCATGGAAGCTCCCGTTAATTATTTTTTCCAGAAATTCGCATTGTTGACGTACCAGTCAATGGCCAATTGCAGCCCGCGATCGAATAAAATTTTGGGCTGATAACCGATCACCTCGCCAGCCAGGGTAATATCCGCCAGCGAGTGCATCACGTCGCCCGCCCGCTTCGGAACATACACGGATTGGATATTTTTCTTCAGCAGTTCGTTAATCCGTTGGATGATCTTGTTGATAGTTATGGATTCTCCACAGGCGATGTTGACCACTTCCCCGTGGGTTTCCGGCGCCGCGGCTGCCAGCAGATTTGCCTCGACCACATTTTCCACAAACGTAAAATCGCGAGACTGTTCACCATCGCCGTAAACCGTCGGCGAGCGGTCTTCCAGAATCGCGGTCACAAACGCCGGAATCGCCGCGGCGTACTGGCTCTTTGGGTCCTGCCGAGGGCCGAATACGTTGAAATAACGCAGCGCGATCGTCTGGAGCCCGAAGCATTGATAGAAACAGCGGCAATAATATTCGCCCACCAGTTTCTGCACGGCGTATGGGCTCTTTGGGCCGGGCAGAATCTTCTCGAATTTCGGGGAAATTTCCGTATCGCCATAGGCTGAACTGCTTGCCGCGTACACAAATCGTTTGACCTTCGCGTCCCTCGCCGCCATGAGCATATTGAACGTGCCATCGATGTTCGCCTGATGCGAAGTAACCGGGTCATCCACTGATTTCGGCACGCTCGGAACCGCAGCTTCGTGGAAAACCACCGAAACTCCGTCCACCGCTTTTCGGCAGTCTTCGGGCTTGCGGATATCGCCCTCGATCAGTTCGATCCTGTCGAGCAGATGTTCGATATTCTTGCGTTTGCCCGTGCTGAAATTATCCAGAACCCGCACTTTTTTGCCCCGGGCAATCAGTCCTTCCGTAATGTGTGACCCGATAAAACCAGCCCCGCCGGTTACCAGAAATAGACTCATGATTGTTCTCCAGAATATTGTCTGCCGGAATTCATATACAATTCAATTTATGTTAACATTCGGCTGTTGCGATTGCCAAGATTATTTGAACTTTGGAATGAAAATCCCGCGTGCTGACGGGGAAAAACCGACCGTTATTTTCGCAGCAAACGGATTACTTTTCCGCAGGCCGAGCCGTTTTCATTTGCTTTGCTTCCAGCTCGGCAACTGCCCTGGGCGAACGCTCCGGCAGATACCTCAGCAGGAACATCACCAAAAGGGCTACCGGCACACTGGCCAGACTGATCGCCTGAGAAATGGTGAATCCGAAGGTGTCGAGCGGATTATCCGCCCGCAGCATCTCCTCAAAAACCCGGCTGATGGGATAAATGACGAACAGCTGAGCGATGCCCATTCCGTCGCGTTTCCGTCGCCATTAGTAAAGCCCCAGACCCGACGCGAGAATGAACGCCGTCAGCGCGGCGAACAATTGTGTCGGATAAATCGGCAGGCTTTTAAGATGCAGGTCCTGTACAATTTTTCGAAGCCCGGCCATGTCGGTATTGAACGCTTTCAAATGCCTGTTCAAAAGGCCCAGCAGATATCCCATGTCGGAGTTCGGATCTACCGTCGCCAATTGCTTTTGAAGTTCCGCGTCGCTCATCTTCAGCATTTCGCGATCGACTAGAAATGGATAGCCGTTTTCCGTCGTCAGGATCAATTCCGCCGGAACTTTCA
>CAYMXC010000442.1:0-2655 GCA_964394135.1 uncultured Phycisphaerae bacterium | reverse complement strand
TGCACTGGAAACGTCAGATTTGCTTTTTACGAAATCATGTATTATACTTAATATATGAGGTCGATCTGCCGACTCAGGCCTCCGCCGTGTTTTGTTCTCGGCGTGTGAGTCTGATGTCGATAGTTCGACCTTTTCATTTCCAACCAGCTGGTCTACTTGGGTCAATTCATGATCATAAAATCTACGGCCCATATGGTCTTGGTGAACTACAAGTCCAACCATATAATCGCGACCGTCTACCCTAACCTTGGTAGCATAAACATGATCCATTATTTGAGGATTTTTAGAGCTGGGGTGCGACACTACAGGAACCGCCTCTCGCAACATTTCCGGCAAAACTCCTATTAAGCGGATCTTCTGGGGGCCAGTTCCGTGCCAAAGCGCAGTTTCTATCCCTTTTTTACTGACAATAATCGGCTTATCATAGGGTTGATATCGATTTTCGTACTCTCCATAAATTCCTTTGTCTTGTGCCCATTGAGTAACACGATGGATCATATCGTCCCTTTTGTAGTTGGTCGGCACGTAAATCTTGCGATCCTCAGGTATTTCCATCGGTCGACTATCCATCAGTGCCTGGCGTCGCGTCTGTTTGTCGCGATCAATGGCGGCGATCCACAAGTCGTTCAGATGCGGCTTGATTCGCTCTCCCACATCAGCCACCATATCCTTCGCCCAGGCAGCCTTATCCATACCTAATTTGATCAGTTTGATTGCCGCAAGCTCGATCAGGTCTGCAGCGTCCTCTCCCAGTACTTTTAGTCGCTGGTAAGGCGATCCTCCGCCGGCGTCACCCATCAGGCTGGACGTACCAGGCCCTCCGGACCAGTTCCGCGACCCCAGCCGAACTCTTTCGAAAAATCTTGAACTTCCTCTTCAGTTAAAATTATGCTGACCCGCTAGGATGCATCATAATGCACCTTCTTCCCTGCGAAATGCGAACTGTTTACTTTCCCTCTCTTCAAACCAACCACTTGAACCGTCGCGAAAAATTCCACCAGCTCCGTCGGTGCGCAGGCTGCGATTCAAGCCACGCCCGATCAATCGCAAAACCGCAGGCCTCGTCTATATCAGCCTCCACCATCTTGCGAATCTGTTCCACGGCCTCCGGATCGGTAAAAATTACCCCCGACTCCGCGTCCCACAGGCAACTGCGATAATTGAAATTGTACGAACCAAGCATCGCAAAGTGCTCATCAACCACAATCGCCTTGGAGTGCATCGTCCTGCCGCATCGATCCCACAAATGAATTTGCACGTTTCCATCCAGCATCCGACGGAACCACGACGCCGCCACCGCAAATGAATCCGGAATATTGTTGCTCCTCGCGGAATTCGTCAAAACACGAACAGTCACCCCGACTTCGCTCGCCAGCAGCAATTCCCTCGCCAGCCAATCCGGCGGATTGAAATACGGTGTCTCGATGTCGATCCGCTCCTTCGCCATCCGAATCGCGATCACTACCGCCGTGTTCATTCCGAAATGCCGATCCGCGGGCCGCTGTTCAACCGACCGGATCGACAATTTGCCCGTCGCTGCGAGCTTCGGAAAATATCGCCTCGCATCCTCACACCGACCACCTACACTCCGCCAATCCGACAAAAACTGCCTCTGCAAATCAGCCACGATCGGACCCGTCAAATGCACATTCGTATCACGCCACTGGTCAGGCCCGAGATAGCGATATCCGAAATTCGCCCCGCCGATAATCCCTTCCCGACCATCCACGATCAGCATCTTCTTGTGAGTCCTGTGCATGATCCGATGAAACAAATATGAACGCATCGGCTGCATGTAATATCGAATATTCGCACCCGCCGACGCCAGCTCCCACAGCATCTCCGGCGCAGACCAGTAATTCTGAGCCAGCGAGTCCACGATCACGTTCACTCGAACTCCCTGCCGTGCCTTGGCCGCCAGAAGATGTACAAATTTTCGCCCGAAGGATTCCGGCATATTCCGATCAATATCAAAATTCAGCGTCTCCAGATTGATATGTTCCTGTGCCGATGCGATCATCGCCCAAAATGTCCGGTACGATTTTTCTCCGCTCACCAGCAGACGCATCGAACTCCCGCACTTCGATCCAAAACCGATATATTCATCCAGTAATCGGTTGATGTCCCCGCGGTGAATCCGAATATCCATAACGCCCGGCGCACGAAAAGGCGGATACGTGCTGAACGCAAGGGCCACTCGGGCCGCTGACGATGCGAAAATCCGGGGATATCGCGAAGTCTGGAATTTCTCCAGCATGAACTTTTGCAAAATCGTATTCATTCTTTATATGGCAAAGCTTGGGGAATTATATCCAACCCCGATCGCAGCGGTTTGACTTTTTTTTGCTGTAAGTAAACTCTTGATCGCAGATGGGCGATATCTTTTTACATTAATCCTCCAAAAAAGGATTGCGAATTATACTTTATAACAATAAATACAGCCCAGGCAGGTTTCCAAAAGAACTTACTGGACAAGCATATGTGTTGATGTTATAAGAAGGCATTTGCCAATTTGAAAATTCGGTTTTGATAAACCTGTTGGAGTACCCACTTTACTCTTATGAAGAAAGTATATCTGGCACAAGCGACTGTGGTTTTATGTCTGGTAACAGGAGCAATTATTGCTGTTCCTTCTTTTATTGGACGACTCGGCAC
>CAYMXC010000441.1:0-2671 GCA_964394135.1 uncultured Phycisphaerae bacterium | reverse complement strand
TTTTCAGTTTTTTCAGGCTCCCGGGTCTTGGAGACTATGCCCTCAAAGTACAACTTTCCGTCCTTGACCGAGATGATCACCCGGTCTTTATCCTTGTATTCGCCTTTCAGTATCTGCTCGGAGAGCGGATCCTCGACGTATTGCTCAATTGCCCGCCGCAACGGCCGAGCGCCGAAGTCAGGATTGTAACCCTTCGCAATCAGGAATTCCTTGGCCTCGCCCGTAAGTTCAAGCTCAATGCCGTGTTCTTCAAGGCGTTTGAAGACTTTCTTCATTTCGTACTCCACGATCAGCGTCAGGTTCTCGCGGCTCAGGCCCTTGAAGACGATAATGTCATCGACACGGTTGAGGAACTCCGGCCTGAAGTGTTTTTCCACTTCTTTGTTCAGCACGTCTTTCATCTTGCTGTAGGAGGCGTCAACGGTTCGTCGCCCGAATCCGAAAGCAGCGCCTTCCTTGATCAGTTCCGCGCCGATGTTGCTGGTCATGATGATGACCGTGTTGCGGAAATCAACATGTCGACCGAAGGAATCGGTGAGCCTACCTTCTTCCATGATCTGCAGGAGCATGTTGAATACGTCCGGATGTGCCTTTTCGATTTCATCGAGCAGGACCACCGAGTACGGACGTCGGCGGATTCGCTCTGTCAGCTGGCCGCCTTCTTCATATCCGACATATCCAGGAGGCGCGCCGATCAAGCGAGACACGTTGTGTTTCTCCATGTATTCGCTCATGTCCAGCTGGATCAGGGAATCTTCCGATCCGAACAGGAATTCAGCTATTGATTTGGCCAATAGGGTCTTTCCGACACCGGACGGGCCGACGAAGATGAATACTCCGATCGGACGTCGCGGATCTTTCAGGCCGCTTCTGCTTCGGCGAATCGCACGCGATACCGCCGAAATCGCTTCGTCCTGGCTGACGACTTTCCGATGAAGTTCGTTTTCGAGTTCCAGCAGCCTCTGGGTTTCTTCCTTCTCCAGTCGCGTCAGAGGCACACCCGTAATTCGGCTGACCACTTCCGCGATCACTTCGTCATCAACCACTCCGTCGACTTCCTTGTTGGCATTTCGCCACTGCTGCTGTTTCTCTTCTTTTTCCCGGCGGAGTTGTTCACACCTGTCGCGCAGCTCGGCAGCCCGCTCGTAGTCGGCGTTCTTGACCGCTTCAGCCTTTTCCACCTCGATCTTTTCGATCTCGGCTTCCACTTCGTTGAGGTCCGGCGGTTTGGTCATCGACCGCAGTCTGACGCGAGCACCCGCCTCGTCGATCACATCGATGGCCTTGTCGGGCTGGCACCGCCCGGAGATATACCGCCCGGACATTTCCACTGCCGCCTCCAGCGCCATGTCCGTAATCTGGACGCGGTGATGAGCTTCATATCGATCGCGAAGACCCTTGAGGATCTCGAGTGTTTCTTTTTCGCTTGGGGGTTCGACGATGATCTGCTGGAATCGTCGTTCCAGTGCCCCGTCTTTTTCGATGTATTTACGGTATTCATCGAGTGTCGTTGCACCGATACACTGGATTTCGCCTCTGGCCAGTGCCGGCTTGAGCACGTTTGAGGCGTCGATAGCACCTTCCGCTCCGCCCGCTCCAACCAGTGTATGCAACTCGTCGATGAACAGGATGATATTTTTTGCGCGGGTCACTTCATTCATGACCGCTTTGATTCGCTCTTCGAACTGACCGCGGTACTTGGTGCCTGCAACCATCATGGCCAGGTCGAGCACCACGATTCGCTTATCGTGCAGCAGTTCGGGAATTTCCCGGCTGATGATCTTCTGTGCCAGACCTTCGACGATGGCCGTCTTGCCAACGCCTGCTTCTCCCAGTAGTACGGGGTTGTTTTTGGTCCGTCGGCACAAGACCTGGATGACCCGTTCGATTTCCCGTTCACGGCCGATTACGGGGTCAAGCTGACCTTCTCTGGCCAGCTCGGTCAGATCGCGACCAAAGCTGTCCAATGCCGGCGTTTTGGTCTTCGCCGTCTCCGGCTTGACCTGGGGAGCCGCAGGACCGCCCTTCTGTTCACCGGTGTTTTCCGCATTGGCGCCCAAAAGGTTCAAGACTTCTTCCCGCACATCTTCCAATTTCAGACCCAGGTTCACCAGAACTTGCGCAGCCACTCCGTCCTGCTCGCGTAAAAGTCCAAGCAGCAAGTGTTCGGTACCTACATAGTTATGGCCAAGGTTGCGGGCCTCTTCAATAGCATATTCGATAACCTTTTTTGCTCGTGGGGTTTGCGGCAGCTTGCCCATGGTCACCATATCCGGTCCGCTCTTGACCAGCTTTTCTACTTCCATCCGCACTTTGCGGAGGTCCACATCAAGCTGTTTCAGTACCGTGGCTCCTACGCCGCTGCCCTCTTTCACCAATCCCAGAAGAATATGCTCAGTTCCGATATATTCATGATTCAGTCGCTGGGCTTCCTGATTGGCCAAGGCCATGACCTTGCGTGCTCTATCCGTGAAACGTTCAAACATTACAGCTCCTCTCTGTTATCCGAAAAAATCTTGAGTTGCCGCAGTCCGGGTGCTAATCGGCCTTTCTATATCTATTGTATTGAACAATTGCCCGTTCGTCAAACAGACTGGATGGATTTTATCGGAATAACCTCTGAAAAAAGACAATCATTAAGCATATTCCCATCAAGTCTTCAAATCAAACA
>CAYMXC010000440.1:2317-2683 GCA_964394135.1 uncultured Phycisphaerae bacterium | reverse complement strand
CGAATCGTCATCATTAAATATTTCTCCAATCGCCCAATATAAAATATCTCATACAAATCGGTTTTTTGTAGAACTCATCCCAAAACCTCAATTTTTGAGGATTTGTGAGCTGATATATGATTTATGGACATTACAAACGAACAATGGCAACGGATTGCAGACTTCATCCCCAAGCCCAAGGCCCAGCCGGGAAAGTCCGGACGGCCGCCGCAGGACCCAAGGGATATTCTAATACCAATCCCAGTTACAATTTGCCGAAAACAGGACATATAGCCGCAATCTTTTCGACAGACTCAAAATGCAATTGGTATAAATGGAATTCTCTGGATATTACAAACCGGCGCACCCTGGGCAGATCTGCCGGAG
>CAYMXC010000440.1:0-2302 GCA_964394135.1 uncultured Phycisphaerae bacterium | reverse complement strand
CGTTCCGTGCTCAACGGCATCTTCTGGATTTTACGAACCCCAGCCCTATGGAGTGACCTTCCCCAGCGATATCCGCCCAAAAGTACATGCCACCGACGCTTCCAGGAATGGACCGCATCGGGCGCCTTCAGCAAAATATTGACCGCCCTGGCCCAGGACTTGAAAGATCGCGGCGGGATCGACCTGAGCGAAGGTTTTATCGATGGAACCTTTGCACCGGCCAAAAAAGGGGCGACGGCGTTGGTAAAACCAAAAAGGGCAAAGGAACCAAAATCATGGGCCTTGCGGACGCTTCCGGTCTTCCTATCGCTATCGACACAGCAAGTGCAAGCCCTCATGAAGTAACGCTGGTTGAGGATACTCTTGATGCGTGTTTTCTGGCACATGTGCCGGAAAAAATCATCGGCGACAGAGCGTATGACAGCGACCAACTCGACCAATCGCTGGACGATGAACGAGGCGTTAAGCTGATTGCCACGCATAAAAGCAATCGCACCAGATCGGCCAGCCAGGATGGCCGAGTATTGCGAAGATATAAAAAGCGATGGAAAATTGAACGGATGTTCGCCTGGCTTCAAAACTTTCGCCGAATTGTCGTTCGCTATGAATATCACTTCAAAACTTCCGTGCCATGATTCAACTTGGCTGCATCCTCATCCTCCTGCGGAGGGTTTTGGGATGAGTTCAGTCTCCGTTTTGAAGTTAGTGTGTTCTTGAAGAAAACAACTATACTCCATCCCGGAGACACTTTTCTATCTATTCAGTTTTCAAACGTTATTTTGGACAAGAGTAGGTTGGAATATATTTTTCATTTTGATGAATCAGATATTTTTTTCAAGATTGCCGGCCAGGCAAGGTCGGCATAAAAACGATGTCCTTCCGAACCAATAACCAATTGGCAGTTATCTTTCGCTCCGGCGGCAGCATAAATACGTTTCAATCGACGAAATGCTTTTTTCGCTGAAAAAAGAGGGAAAATCCTATCGTCTTTCCCCAATACAATAACTAAAGGCCGTGGTGCAAAAAGTCCCATGACATCGTCAATCTCTGCCCACTGTAAAATTCTCGGCACATAATTACAGGCACAATGGTTAATCACCATGATCGATTCTGAAAACGGACAGAACGCAGAAGACGGAATGGCAAATCGAATTTCCGGCAGCAGTCCGGCAGCATAAATCGTTACAGTACCTCCACCCGAGTTGCCCATTAACCCGATGCGTTTATCGTCGATATCGTTTCGAGTTTTGAGATAATCTACACCTCTCGCGACATCGTAAATCCGTTCTCCGATCAGCGTCTTTCCGAGCATCAAGGAATGAACGACCGCATCCAGGCACATCCCATCCGATTTAGATTGCAACGACAGTTCTTTACGTTCGCCGAAGGATCGTTGTTCAAGGCATAACGCGGCAAAGCCCCGTTTCATACACCCGATCGCAAGGTCCCGATCCCCCTCTACATCAATCGACTGACTATTGGTTTCATAATCCACTGCGATAGAATTGTGCATACCGGTACTGTGACCTTGAAGGCAAATCATTACTGGATAGGGTGGGGGAACATTCTTAGGCAGACATACATATGCCGGTACATCCGCGCCAACCTCGCTGAGATAAACAATTTTTTCAATCGATCCTAATGGATGTTCGTGTCTCCAGAGTGACTTTACTTGAATCGATCCCCGTCCCGTTTTCAGATCTATTCCAAGCAGTTCCTTTAATTTTTGCCGAAGAGTTTTCTGCCAGGTCTTAACATCGCCGCCATCATATGCCAGCCGTTGTGTTGTCTTTTTCATCAGTTGCAAATGATATTCCGACGGTGAAAATGAAAGCATCCTCTTTCGCATACGAAAACCTTTCTGTTATTTTTTGTCAAAATAAATGACATTAGTGAACCATATTATTAAGTGTTAAGATGATAATAGTTACATTTATATACTGTCTTATGAGATAAATTTAATGTATGAACCACAGGTTAAGTGGAGATATTTTCTCTGTTTGGAGCGGGTGATAACGATCATCACAACTAATTCGTCTATTCGCATATTGAACTAACGTCTAGTACCCATCATCATTTTGACTGATTACCAGATTGTTTGATCCTATGCATTGATTGTTCCTGGGGCAAAATCATCGTCATATTATCTTTGTATATGCACTTGCACGGAATATATGAATATTATATGTATTGTTGACTAGTTTGTATTTTATGTCAAAAACTTTCTACAATATATGAAAATATTTTGTTAAGATATAAATTGAATTATGTATGAATTTATATTCTGGTCGCATCATGAAAA
>CAYMXC010000439.1:0-2689 GCA_964394135.1 uncultured Phycisphaerae bacterium | reverse complement strand
TTCTTGGGTATAAACTCTCCGAGCTGTGTTTCGCCGGCCCGCAGGAAAAGCTGACCGCGACGGATGTCCAGCAGCCGGCGATTTTTGTGATGTCGGCCGCCTGTCTGGAGGCACTGAAGAGTTCGGATAAATACAAGGATATGGAGCCTTCATTTGCCGGGGGCCTGAGCCTGGGCGAATATACCGCCTATTATGCGGCGGGCAGTCTCGATTTCGCCTCGGCCTTGAAACTCGTCCACGCCCGCAGCCGGCTTATGCAGGAGGCTGCCCAGACCATTGACAGTACCATGGTGGCCATCGTCGGACTGGACGATGCTAAAGTTCTGGAACTCTGTGACCAGGTTCGCGATGGACAGGTGCTGGTTGCCGCCAATTATAACTGTCCGGGTCAGGTTGTTGTCTCCGGCCATCGCGAGGCATGCAGTCGACTGGCGGAACTTGCGGAAAAGTCCGGGGCGATGAAGGTGCTGACCCTCGACGTCGCCGGCGGATTCCACAGTCCGCTCATGCAGAGCGCCGCCGACAAGTTAAAGCCTATTCTCGAGAAAACGGAATTCAAGCCGCCCCGTGTTCGGGTGATCGCCAATGTCGATTGCGATTTTCACACCGATCCGGCGGACATTCGCGAAACGCTCTACCGACAGGTTACCTCCAGCACGCACTGGGGAAAATCGATGCAAAAGCTTCTGGATGCAGGAGTGGATTCATTTATGGAGATCGGTCCCAAACGGACGCTGGCCGGTTTTCTGAAACGGATTGACCGGAAAGCAAAATGTGTTAACATAGCCGCCATGACGGATTTGGCGTGATCCATATGGGCAAAGCCCATGAAACAAGAAAGGAACTAACATGAGTTTGCAGGACAAGGTTGCATTTGTAACGGGTGGTTCTCGAGGCATCGGCCGGTCGATCGTGTTATCCCTGGCCAAAGAGGGCGCGAAGGTCGTCGCGGTGGCCCGCAATCTGGATAAACTCAACGAGGTCGCCCAGGCGGCAGGTCAATTCGGCGGAGAAGTCATACCTAAAGTGGTGGATATCGGCGACAGCACCCAGCTTTCCGCCGCCATCGATGAAACGGCCACGAAATTCGGTCGGCTCGATATTCTCGTCAACAATGCGGGCATCACCCGTGACGGACTGCTGATCGGCATGGACGACGCCCAGTTCGACGAAGTTATCAACGTAAATCTCAAGTCCGCATTCGTTGCCATGAAGGCGGCCGCCAAGCACATGATCCGCCAGCGTTGCGGCAGGATCATCAACATCACGAGCATTTCCGGCGTAATGGGTAACGCGGGCCAGTGCAACTACTCCGCCGCCAAGGCAGGGATGATCGGACTGACAAAATCGGCGGCCAAGGAACTGGCCAAGCGAGGCATCACCGTCAACGGCATCGCGCCGGGGTTCATAGTTACCGATATGACCGACGCCCTGCCCGACAAACTCAAGGAAATGGTCAAGCCGGTGATCCCGATGCAGCGATTCGGACAGCCGGATGAAATCGCCTCGGTCGTCGTGTTCCTCGCCTCCGACGCATCCAGCTATATGACCGGCCAGGTCATTGTGGTCGACGGCGGACTGCATATGTAAATTTCGAATCGATTCATCAGAAACGATCGGGCGGACGCAAATGTCCGCCTTTTTTTTTGTACAGATGCAGACATTTCATCTGCTGCATGCCACTCGCCACAAAAATATAGATCGTTTCATTTCTAACCGGGTTTTAAATAAAGTACCCCCTCCTTCATGCCGAAGTTGCCATTACAAGGGGTAAAACTTGAAGGAGACACATAGAAATGATAGCAAATGTTGATCGCAGGCGGGAACCAAGACTTCGGTATTCATCGGATGGACAGATGTATTTTGCAAATCAGCGAGGCGGCACGGTAGCCAGGATGGTCGATTTGAATTCCGAAGGCGCCGCGATGCTGCTCGACAACCGCCGGAATGTCTGGCCAGGCCAGGAAATCGAACTGGGCGTGATGTATCCGAAAGTGATCAACGGCAGTTTCGACATTGTTCACAACCATATCCACGGTACAGTTTATCGGAGCGAATGGTATAATGCGTCCATGAGACGGGTGGTCGTAAGATTCCATCAGCCATTGGCTGAAGCCCCTGCAGTGGGTAATGAATATATTTGTCAGTAAAATCAACATTCACCGGTCAGCTTTCAGCCTTGCGTTTCCGATTTTCAGAACGACAGGTTGACGGCTGACTGTTTTTTTACGGCAGTTTGTTGTCCATGCCGTAGTCGTCATCGTCTTCTTTATCCTGGTCTTTGTCGTCCTGATACTTCCAGCGATCCGCCTCGTCGATATCCTCGATTTCCCGCTCAATATGCTTGAGCATCTTTTCCTGGAGGGGGGCAAGTTTCTGATAAAAACTCAGTGTGGCTTGATAGGATCGAACCATGATGTCCTGCTTCAAGAGGGCCCACTTTTGCAGACACTCCGGTTCCTTGATGTTAGAGAACGGATTGCAGCGAAGCTGAATTCGCCCCATGTCGTCCTGGACACAAAATTCGCATTCCCGGCATTGCAACATGATCATCCTTTCGTTAATATAGATATACGGCCATTTTAACATAACAGCAAGCAGACCGGGAGAATAATAATTTTTGTAGAAGACGAAAACGGTGATTAAAGATTAAAAGGACAGACGACTCCGCTTCGAATATAACTTGAAT
>CAYMXC010000438.1:0-2700 GCA_964394135.1 uncultured Phycisphaerae bacterium | reverse complement strand
ATTTTAATACAAACATGGAGTGAAAGTCAGCACGATTTATCTTTTTTTTCTTCACCGTGGGCGGCAATATTAATATGATAGTGCGGTTAAGCGATGGCCCCGAGCGACAATAAAATCTATATTCGGGACGTCGCAGGATTAATATGAAGGATAAAATTTAAAGTATATCCTGTTTCGCCGCATGGCTGACCGGCAAGGCGATGGATTTTTCTAAACACATAACGAGGTTTATCCATGTTTCGAATTGTGGACAAAAAGCAACTGAGTCCGAATGTTTTTCGTATGGAACTGAGGGCTGAGCGAATCGCGAAGGCCTATCGCCCGGGCCAGTTTGTGATTTTGCGGGTCGATCCGAAGGGCGAGCGCATTCCGCTGACCATCGCGAATGCGGATGTAGAGAAAGGGTTGATCACGCTGATCATCCAAACTCTTGGGTACAGCACGCGACGGCTATGCCGATTGAATGCTGGTGATTCGATTCTGGATCTGGCAGGGCCGCTGGGTCGGCCGACGGAGCTGGAAAAGTTCGGTCACGTCGTTCTGGTTGGTGGCGGAGTCGGCACGGCGGTGATCTATCCACAGGCCAAGGCGCTGAAGGAGATGGGCAACTATGTAACGGCGATCATGGGCGGGCGGACGCGGGAGCTGGTGATTCTCGAAGACGAATTACGTGCAATCTGCGATGGGGTTATCGCATGCACGGACGACGGCAGTTACGGGAAAAAGGGATTTGTGACGACGGCTCTGCAGGAAGTGATCGATAAGTCGGAGCCGAAGGTTGACGCTGTGATGGCGGCTGGTCCGGTAATGATGATGAAGGCGATTTCCGACCTGACGCGTCCTGACGGGATCAAGACGATCGTTTCGCTGAATCCCATCATGGTGGACGGAACTGGCATGTGCGGCGGGTGCCGGGTGACGGTGGGCGGCAAGACACTTTTTGCGTGCGTGGACGGGCCGGAATTCGACGGTCATCAGGTGGATTTCAAGGAGTTGGCGGACCGCCTGGGCACGTATCGAAATGCGGAAAAAAGCATGCTTGAGAAAGAAGAATCCCACGAGTGCAAGCTTGAATCCGTTCTGCAGAAAATTAAATAATTCATCAAATTTTAAAGGCGCAGTTCGCTTTGCCTGCACAATACAAAAGATTGAAGGAGCGACAGGACATGGCTGAAAAAGTCAAAACCGAGCGAGTGAAGATGCCGGAGCAGAATGCTCACCAGCGGATCAACGATTTCGATGAAGTGAATCTTGGGTTGACCGAAGAGCTGGCGAAGCAGGAGGCGCAGCGCTGTCTTCAATGCAAGAAACGGCCCTGCGTTGAAGGATGCCCTGTACAGGTAGATATTCCTGGATTTATCGGCGAGGTGGCGAAGGGAAATTTTGCGGAAGCAGCGAAACTTCTGCTGGCGACGAACCGTCTGCCTGCGATTTGCGGTCGCGTATGTCCGCAGGAGACGCAGTGCGAGTCAAAATGCGTTCGAGGGGTGAAGGGTCAACCTGTGGCCATCGGGTGGCTTGAGCGATTCGTGGCCGACTGGGCGAGAAATCATCCTGAGGCGTCGGCTGAGCCTGAAAGCCGGATTTCGCATAATGGAATGAAGGTGGCGATTGTAGGATCGGGGCCGGCGGGACTAACGTGTGCCGGGGAACTTGCAAAGATGGGCTATGACGTTACGATTTTCGAGGCGTTTCACGAATCCGGCGGAGTGTTGATTTACGGGATTCCGCAATTTCGTCTGCCGAAGGAGATCGTGAAGGCGGAAATTGAAAGTCTGAAAAAGCTGAACGTCAAAATCGAAAACAACGTGATCATCGGGAAGACGCTGACCATCGACCAGTTGATGAATGAGGAAGGTTTTTCGGCGGTGTTTATCGGCAACGGAGCGGGCTTGCCGGTGTTCATGAATATTCCGGGCGAGAATCTCAAGGGGGTGTACAGCGCGAATGAATTTCTTACGCGAGTGAATCTGATGCGGGCGTATCGATTTGGGGAATACGCTACGCCTGTGATTCGCGGTTCGAAGGTGGTGGTCGTGGGCGGTGGAAACGTGGCAATGGATTCGGTTCGTACGGCTAGGCGGCTTGGGGCTGATCCTGCTGTTCTGGTGTATCGCCGGTCGCGAGAAGAGATGCCGGCGAGGATCGAGGAAGTTCATCACGCGGAAGAGGAAGGTATTCAATTCGAGCTGTTGACCAATCCGGTTCGAATTCTGTCAACTGAAGACGGATGGGTCAAGGGGATCGAATGTCAGCGGCAGAAACTGGGCGAGCCGGATCAGTCGGGTCGGCGGCGGCCCGAGCCGATCGATGGGTCCAATTTCGTCATCGAGTGCGACATGGTGGTGCAGGCCATCGGCACGAAGGCGAATCCGCTGATCAGTCAGACGACTCCGGATTTGAAGATCAACAAATGGGGTTATATCGAAACCGACGAGAACGGAATGACGAGCAAGGCGGGTGTTTTTGCGGGCGGTGACATCGTTCGGGGATCGGCGACGGTGATCCTGGCGATGGGCGACGGCAAGCGAGCGGCGGCGGCCATCGATGCGTATATTAAAAATAGCAAGCGTTAGGCGGACATTGGGGGCCTATTTTTCTATTGAGGGATGAGCGGTCAATTGCAAGATGGAGATTTCCGGGGGGCAGAGAAAACGGATGCGCGGGGCGTGGCCCCGCTCGAAGCCTACGCCGCGACTG
>CAYMXC010000437.1:0-2726 GCA_964394135.1 uncultured Phycisphaerae bacterium | reverse complement strand
CCATGGAGGCGGGCAAGTGGGTCAACAATTTTCTGATGGCCATGAGTAATGAACTGGAAGAGCTGCGCAATTGCATGTATTGGAAGCATTGGTGCAAGGAGGCCAAGGAAGGCCGTCGATTCGAGCTGCATGATCTGCAGAACGCCCGCGTGGAAGTGACCGATATGCTGTTTTTCTGGATATCTTTGGCCCTGAGCCTTGGTCTTAACGCCGACGACGTGATGAAACTGTATAATCAGAAACTGACCGTGAATCACAATCGGCAGAACAATGGATATTCCATGGCAACCAAGACGGAAGACGATAACAAGAATATCACAGTCTGATTTCGATGACATCCTTCCAGATCGAACCGCATTGTGCAAAAACTTGTAAAAGCGCGGTTTTGTGGTAAAATTTCCCCTGTCTTAAGGGGGATTTACCAATGCAGCCACATTTTTTTGCGGTCTGTCTATTTTTGTCGGCTCCGTCGCAGGTGGATATGGACGCGGTGATTCTTATGGAAAGCGGGGGCAATCCGAAGGCGATTTCACGCGCGGGCGCGCGCGGTTTGTGTCAGATCATGCCTGCAACGTGGCGGGATCACGCCAAACCTGCAGAACGGTGGGATAATCCGCGGGACAATCGGGCCGTAGCGGTCCGATATGTAAATTGGATTAGTAAGACATTGAAAAAGTGGGGCGATCCGAACTGGGATCGTCCATCGCACATACTTGCCTGCTACAATGGTGGGATCAATCGGTTTCGGCGGCGCGGATTCGATATTCAGGCGATGCCTCGCGAGACGCGCGATTATATTCGAAAGTACGAGACTTTTCTTCGCGTCGTGAAGAAAAAATGACGGGAATATCCGTCCGTTTTTTCACGGTTCCTTCGATAATTTTGGTGCGTATTCGACCGAAGACGTAAAAATCTTTTCTCTGCCATTTTGACCTGCTATGATTAGGCATACGTTGAAATGAAATTTGCCTGTAAGAGATTTGTCACGTAAGCGAGTAGAAAGGCGAGCTTGTGGAATTGACAGTGGAAACCCCAGCTGCATTTAAGGGCGGCCGTTCGCTTTGGGCGGAGGTTTGGTTCCGGTTCAAAAAGAATCGGCTTGCGGTGATCTGTCTGGTGATCGTCGGCGTTTACATTGCTGTCGCGCTGGCGGTTGCGTTTGGTTCTCTGGCATCGGATTGGGATCAGAGTGTCGGCCCTTCCTATGCACCACCGTCCTGGAATCAGCCATTCGGGACAGACATATTCGGCCAGTCGGTGTTGCGGAAAACCATCTACGGGGCTAAGACATCGCTTTCGGTAGCCTTCATTGCATCATTGATTTCCATCGGCATCGGTGTGCCCCTGGGCGCGATCGCCGGTTATTTCGGTAAGCGGATCGACGAGCTGATCGTCTGGCTGTACAGCACGCTGGACAGCGTCCCCTATATTCTGATGATTATGGCGTTCGCGTTTGTGTTGCGAGACAAAGTATTGAACATTCCGTGGATTCATTATGATGTGCAGACTCATTTTTCATTTGTCTGGAAGCCGATATCCCTGGCCGGCATTACATCGGTATATCTGGCGATCGGTCTGACTAGTTGGGTTGGTCTGTGCCGGTTGATTCGCGGTGAAGTGATCAAGCACAAGCAGAGGGATTATGTGTTGGCTGCCAGGGCTTTCGGAGCCTCCAATTTCTATATTATTTTCCGGCACATCATTCCCAATGTTGTGCATCTGGTGATCATAAGTTTTTCTCTGGGATTCGTTAGCTTCATTCATGCGGAGGTAATCCTGAGCTTCCTGGGTCTTGGCGCAAAGGATCAGCCAAGCTGGGGCGTCATGATTGATGATGCCCGATTGGAACTTGGTCGAGGAGTCTGGTGGCAGATGCTGGCGGCGACGCTGGCGATTTTTGTGATTTCGCTGGCGCTGAATATCGTCGGCGATGCGCTACGTGACGCGCTGGATCCGAAACTCAAAGGCCGGTAATCTGAAAAAGGTAAAAATGACGGCGGAACAATCGCTTTTACAAGTCGAAAATCTTCGGACCTATTTTCATACCGACGAAGGTCTCAGCCGGGCGGTGGACGGCGTTTCGTTTGTCGTGCCTCGCGGCAAGACCCTGGCGTTGGTCGGCGAGAGCGGTTGCGGCAAGAGCGTGACCGCCCTGTCAATTCTTCAACTGGTGCCTCAGCCGACGGGACGGATTGAGTCGGGGAGCATTCTTTTTGAAGGCCAGGACCTTGTGACATTTACCGAGTCACAGATGCGGCAGATAAGAGGCAACCGCATTGCCATGATTTTTCAGGAGCCGATGACGGCGTTAAATCCTGTTTTTACCGTGGGCAATCAGATTATCGAAACGATCAAGCTGCACCAGGACCTTTCCCGTTCGGCCCGTTATGAATTGGCTGTGGATTTGCTGAGAAAAGTAGGTATTCCTGAGTCGCAAGCCCGCATGAAGAATTACCCTCACCACTTGTCGGGCGGAATGCGCCAGCGGGTGATGATCGCAATGTCGCTGGCATGCCGGCCTTCGCTGCTGATAGCTGATGAACCAACGACTGCACTGGATGTTACGATTCAAGCTCAGATTCTCTCGCTACTTAATGACCTGCAGGCCCAGAACGGAATGAGTATTCTTCTGATTACGCACGATCTGGGCGTGGTAGCGCAGACGGCGCATCATGTAGCCGTAATGTATGCAGGCAAGGTGGTTGAGTCTGCTGAAGTCCGGGAAC
>CAYMXC010000436.1:255-2730 GCA_964394135.1 uncultured Phycisphaerae bacterium | reverse complement strand
GATTTCATTCTGTTCTCCCGGTTTGGTCGATATGGAACCAGCGGTCAAGTAGGTTTCGGCTACCTGATTTATGGTAAGAGCAGCTATGGAACGACCGTCCTGAATCTTAATCAGGTTACCAATTCCATAGACGGAACAATTATTTGTTTCCCGCTGGAAAATAACCCATCGGACCTTGGCGGTGGAAATATTTCCAGTAAATACTCCGCTGTAGCCCTGCCCGATGTATCCGATGTATATGCTGATCCGGCGCAGCGAGCATCCGACATACTCATCTCCTGTGTTGAAGCAGCACCCTTGACTTTCACTTACTTCAACAACGATCCTAATGCCGCAATAACCATTACCGATTATTATGGTACAAAGATTACAGTTCCGGCGGCCGGCATGGGCCCTGGCCAAGCCGGACCTTTCACTGCGCATGTATTTACCCGCTTCACCATTCAGGGGCCGGATGATGATTCCCCACCAAATAAATCGTATACAATGACGTATATGGTCGATTACATACCTGGAAATGACATTATCATAAATATCAATCCAGTGTTTGATCCGATAAGTTCTACCGTTACCGGCCATACACTGCTTGTAGAGAATGCCGATATCACAACTGTAACTCGACATGCGACATCCTATCTGTTGACCAGTAATCGGCTGCGATTGTCCAAATATTTCAATAGTGTCTTCGATATGGTCAAAGTCGGAAGTCCGGTTGAGACAGATGGAATGACCGGTATAGGTAAAGATATGATGATGACATGGGGGACGGCCAGTGAGACCTTCGGTTCTTCTGTCTCTTTTATTCAATCGCAAGATGGCGACACACGGTCGGAAATATTGATCACTACTCCCGAAACGGAGGTCACGGATATCGCCGATTCAACTTTTCCACAACGGGCCGGCGCCGGTATTGCGACTATAGTCCGTGGCGGCGAGCGATATTACGATTCGAATTATCCGGATCCAAACAGCACGGTCGCCTGGTGGGGCCAGATCGATCGTTTATTTGGCAATTCATTATTCAATGATTCCTTGCCTGACCTGGTGGATATCATCGGTCCGACGGTTAACAGCGGATTGAAATCTGTTGCCGGTCTGGGCAAAATGAAGAGCATCAACGATTACTCCTCCTTCATCGGCGGCGACTTCAATGGTGATGGTTTTGAAGACATGGTTATCGGCTGTCCCGGTGAAAACAGCAATCAAGGCGCCCTCTATATTACTCCGCCGCTACGTTTCGATGCCTTTATCGCGCCGGTAATGGATTTGCTGGACTTCAATAAGGAACAACAATACATTCCGGACCTTCAGACACCTTTCGGCGGATACAAAATCACCGGTGCAGTGGGAGATAAGCTGGGTGAGCAGATCAAGTCGATTGGTGATTTCAACGGCGACGGTTTGTTCGATTTTGTCGTTGCACTTCCCAATAAGACTTCAACCGTTGGAAATGCACAGGCTGGTCGTGTTATGATTATTCTTGGTAAGGTGAATCCTGTCACGGGAAATCCGCTTCAACCGAATACCTTCAGCATTGATGATATTACCAGTGCGGCGACAAGCGGTTTCAACGCCCTTATTTTCGAAGGTGCAAGTGCCAACGATCATCTTGGAACAAAGATATGCGGCGTTTATGACGTCAACGGTGACGGGCTTGATGATATTCTCATCGCCGCACCCGATGCCGATGGAATCAAACCTGACTCGTCAGTCAAATCCGATTGAGGAAAGAAAGATCAGAATTACGGGCGATCCGGTATTATACGAGAAACATCGGATCACAAAACCTACGTAGATTATGATAAGGATCCAGATCATAATGCCGATGGCTCCTGGTCGGTAGATAAAATCGGCGTTGATATACCCGGTGCGTGCTTTACAGGTGAAATGGCCGGCGATAAACTGCAGACGGTTTCCGCCGCGGAAGATGTCAACGGCGACGGTATCAGGGACTTCTTCTTGGGTGCACCTTACGCACATGAAACGGACGGGCCTACAAACGCAGGTAAATGTTATCTGATTCTTGGCCGGAGTTTCAGTTGGTAATTTACTTCCTGATAAGGCAGGCTTTTTGAAATATAAAATTAAAGGCGTGCATGTCGAAATGATATGCACGCCTTAGTTTATATATTGATATCGGGCATTTCGCTGAACCGGCGTAAAACCTGCACCAATGATTAATGACCGAAGTGTTTCGATCGACACGCCATTTTGATTCACAACCTGATATTGGCCGACAGTACCGTCAAAATCGTCTGCCCCATAACTTAACGCCAGCTGCGATAATTTCATTCCCCAGATCGGCCAGAATACCTTGATATGTTCGAAATTATCGAGCACCAGACGACTTATTGCCATGGTTCGCAGTGCATCGAGACCATCCACTTCGCCGCTCGGCCCATATCCAACTACGGGGAACGGGACAAATGCCTTAAAACCGCCCGTCTCGTCCTGCAGTTCCCGTAATTTAAGCAA
>CAYMXC010000436.1:0-214 GCA_964394135.1 uncultured Phycisphaerae bacterium | reverse complement strand
TCCCGCCGCACGCGAGCAGAAAACATCTCAGCCCCGCCGCCGGGCATCGCATTGAGGCCTGCTGACCGTAACCGCCCCAAAACTCCTTCCACACCAAGCCCCGAAATTCGGGTCATATGATCGATTTCGGCCGCAGTAAACGCTTTGATATAAAGATGTGGGAAAGACTGTCGTAATTGACTGATAAGATCGGTATAATATTCGAAAGGCAACT
>CAYMXC010000435.1:0-2738 GCA_964394135.1 uncultured Phycisphaerae bacterium | reverse complement strand
ACTGCCTGACGAGGACGCCAAAGGCAAAGTACTTTACGTCTGGTTCGATGCCCCGATCGGATATGTCTCCTTCACTGCCCGGCTTTGTCAGCAAAAATACGGTGACTGGAAAAAATACGAAGATTTCTGGAAAAGCCCCGACACCGAAATCATCCATTTCATCGGCGAGGACAACACCGTCTTCCACACCATCATCTGGCCGGCCATGCTAATGGCTGAGGGCTCCTATCAGCTGCCCAATTTCGTAGTGGCAAATTGTTTCCTCAATTTCCAGATGCCCGGAAAAGACGAAGTGGAAAAAATGTCCAAGAGTCGAGGCACTGCTGTGTGGATCAATGAGTTTCTCAAGGAATTCGATCCCGATCCTCTGCGATATTATTTAACCGCCATCGCACCGGAAACCCAGCGGGCCGCCTTCGGCTTCGAAGATTTCATCCGCCGAAACAACGAGGAACTCGTCGCCGCTCTCGGCAATTTTTTCCACCGAAGCCTGACCTTTACCCAGCGATATTTCGAAGGAAAGGTTCCCGCAGCTGATCAGCTCAAGGACCTCGATCGTGAACATCTGACGATGATGAAGGAATTACCTGGCAAAATCGCAGGACATATCGAAAAATTCAATTTCAAGGCAGGAATCGAAGAGCTCATGGCCGCCGCACGGGCCGCCAACAGATATTTCGACGCCAAGGCCCCCTGGTCCAGCCGAAAAACCGACATGGTCGATTGCGGCGTGACAATCAACACATGCCTGCAGACCATAAAAACTTTCATGGTTGTCATGCAGCCGTTCTTGCCCTTCGCCGCGGAAAAAGCCGCGAAAATGCTCAATCTCAGCGCACCGGACTGTTTCAAGTGGAATCAGGCTGCCGACCCGTTGCCAGTCGGCCAATCCATCGCCGAACCTGCGGTGATGTTCAAAAAGCTTGAACTCGACCCGAACGGCCAGGTGGTAAAACCCTCTGACCCAAAGCAGAAAAAATAGCGAAATGTACGGTTGATCAGATTATTTTGCAGGAAGGTTTTTAAAAACAAACTCCGTCGGATGATGCAGTGTTTCAGCGCTTTTGCGTCTTTCTGAATTCTGCCAGGGTCGTGCGCTTCCCTCGGGCAATATCCAGGGCGAGCTGCCGCTTCTGTCTATCCACCTGCGTCTTCATTGACATTTTTTCCGCCGCAATCAGTTCATCCTGAATTTGTACATCGTTAAGCTGATCCGTGGTAAGGGCCTGCGGTGTTAAAACGGTGATTCGATTATCCACCACTTCGGCAAATCCACCTGCCACGAAAAAATAATCCGTCTTTGGTCCTGAATCGATCCGCACAATTCCAGGAGCCAGCTTGGTCAAAAGGGCCGAGTGCTCCGGCATAATACCGATCTGCCCGTCATGGGCCGTCAGGACGACAAAATGCGCAGTCTTGTCGACCACCTGTTTTTCCGGCGTCACGATCAGACAATGTAATTCCGCGGCTGCTTTCGTCATCGTTATGCACCTTCGGACAAACGCTTGGCCTTCTCCGCCGCCTCTTCAATCGGGCCGACATACATGAATGCCCGCTCCGGCAGCTGATCCCATTTCCCGTCGCAGATTTCCCTGAAGCTTCGGATCGTATCCGACAACGGTGTATAATTGCCTGCAATTCCCGTAAACGCCTGGGCGACAATGAACGGCTGAGAGAAAAATCGCTCGATCTTGCGGGCGCGGCTGACGATCTGTTTGTCTTCCTCGCTCAACTCGTCCACGCCCAGAATCGCAATGATATCCTGCAGATCGCGATACCGCTGTAGAATCTGCTGCACCCGCCGAGCCACCGCATAATGCTCCTCACCCACATACTGCGGGTCCAGAACGCGCGATGAGCTGGCCAGCGGATCGATCGCCGGATAAATGCCTTTTTCTGAAATCGATCGGGCCAGAACGATAAACGCATCCAGGTGGGTAAACGTCGTCGCCGGTGCCGGGTCTGTCAGGTCGTCGGCAGGCACATATACCGCCTGCACCGACGTAATGGCGCCGCTTCTGGTCGATGTGATTCGTTCCTGCAGCGCGCCCATTTCCGTACTCAACGTCGGCTGATATCCCACTGCCGACGGCATACGACCCAGAAGGGCCGACACTTCCGAGCCCGCCTGAACGAACCTGAAAATATTATCGATGAACAGCAGCGTATCCACTCCGCTTTCGTCGCGGAAATATTCCGCCATCGTCAGCGCCGACAGTGC
Organism: uncultured Phycisphaerae bacterium; assembly: GCA_964394135.1. Classification (GTDB taxonomy): domain Bacteria; phylum Planctomycetota; class Phycisphaerae; order JAAYCJ01; family JAAYCJ01; genus CAYMXC01. The sequence goes on along the minus strand of CAYMXC010000435.1, from coordinate 517 downwards.
CGCGCGAAGACGCGCTCCTGGGGGCTCGTTCATCTGACCAAACACCATCGTCGTCTGATCGATAACCGACTTGCCAGTATCGCCGATCTTCGTATCCTGCATCTCAAGCCACAGGTCGTTACCCTCGCGGGTTCGCTCGCCGACACCGGCAAACACCGAAAAACCGCCGTGTTTGGTCGCAATACGCGCGATCAGCTCCTGAATGATAACCGTTTTACCCAAGCCGGCCCCGCCGAACAATCCAACCTTTCCGCCGCGAACAAACGGAGCAAGAAGATCGATAACCTTGATGCCTGTTTCGAAAATTTCCGTCTTGGATTCCAGAGCGTCAAAGCTCGGCGCCGGCCGATGGATACTCAGCTTTTCCTTCGCATTCACCGGACCTCGCATATCCACCGGCTCACCGATCAGGTTGAAGACTCGCCCTAATGTTGGCTGACCCACAGGCACGCTCAGCGGACCGCCCGTGGCGATAATGTCCATGCCGCGCACCAGTCCGTCCGTCGTGCCAAGCGCC
>CAYMXC010000434.1:0-2739 GCA_964394135.1 uncultured Phycisphaerae bacterium | reverse complement strand
GGGTAAATACCAGCGAAATGACAAAGGAGACCAGGTTTCGGAATACCGACCATCCCAGATATTTCGGTAGCAGCCAGGGCGACAGATCGATCACCACTTTTGCCCGCCGCGGAGCGACCAGTGTGCTCGATATCCGGTAAAGAAAATAAATTCCGACCGCCAGAACCAGCAGAACGATCAGATCAACCCAGATCGGCCGGCGAGCAATCGGAATAAGTTTGCTCGTCGGACTCTGGATAACGGGTTCCGATATCGGAACCAGCGTCTGGTCTCGCACTTCTATCTGCTTCTGCATAATGGGGGTCCGCGTCTGTATTCATATCCCTAATCAGTCATTTTTCAAAATGAAGGAACCAGTTTACCACACAACTTCAGGGACGTGAAGATTCGATTGTTTGAAACACGAAAGATTTTACAGATTTTTATGATCGTACAGGGCGATGAAGCTATTCCATGAACGCCCCGACAGGACCGCACTACGTAAGATCGTATTCCTTGAGTTTGCGGTACAGGGTCCGCGGCGCAATGCCCAGAATATTCGCCGCCTGATCCCGGTTTCCATTCGTCAGCTGCAGCGTATGGCGAATGTGCTCTTTCTCCAGTTCCTGCAGGCTTTTGCCCATAAGATTCGATAAGGGAACGATCGCCGTAGTTCCCGCGGCAGAGGCCTGGGTACGGATTTCTTCCGGTATATCATCTACGTCCAGCTCTTTTCGGTCAGTCAATACCATCATCGATTCAATACAGTTTCGCAATTCCCGGACGTTTCCCGGCCAGTGATAATTGGTCAGTATGGTTCTGGCCGCAGTGGTAATTCCCCTAATATCCTTTTGATGCTGCTGCGTGAAAAGACGGATGAAATGTTCGATCAGCAGTGGAATATCCTCCCGTCGTTCCCGCAACGGCGGAATTCGCAGAGTCACGCCCTTGATTCGAAAATACAAATCCTCCCGGAACTTTTCGTCCTTGACCATCTGACCAAGTTCGCGATTGGTCGCACTGATCAGCCGGACGTCTACACCGATCGGCTCGTTCGAACCCACCGGCACGATCTCGCGGTTTTCCAGGACGCGCAGGAGTTTTGTTTGCATCGAAATCGGCATTTCAGCGATCTCGTCCAGAAACAGTGTACTGCCGTCCGCGAATTCGAAACGTCCCTTTCGAGTACTGACGGCGCCTGTAAACGCGCCTTTCACATGGCCGAACAGCTCAGACTCCAGCACACCTTCGCTGAGACCCGCGCAATCCAGGGTTACCATTCGTTTTGCCCGCCGCGGGGAATTCTGGTGGATGGCGTTGGCGATCAGATCCTTTCCCGTGCCCGATTCTCCCAGGAGCAGGACGGTGATGTTTGTCGAGGCTACCTGTTTTACGATCTTCAAAATGCGCCGCATCTCCGCCGAGGTGGCAATGATATTTTCAAAGCCGAATTTTTCGTCAAGCTGTCGGCGTAAGATCAGATTCTCACGACTGGACTGCGCCTGTTTCACCGCCCGACCAACGACTTCCCGCAGTTCCTCCAGGTCGATCGGCTTGGTGAGGTAATCATAGGCCCGCTCCTTCCTCAGAGCCGTTCGGGCCAATTGCTCGCTGCCGTGGGCTGTGATCAATACGACTTCCATCTCCGCCCATTTTTGTCGTGCCTCCCTCAAGACGTCCATGCCGTCGATTGCCCCGCCTAATTTATAGTCCGTCACGATCACATCAAACGGCCGTTCGTTCAATATCTTCAATGCTTCACGGCCGCTGTCGACCACGACGCACTCGAATTCCGATCGCTCAAGCCCTTCGGCTATTGCTTCCCCATGCGCCTGTTCGTCTTCCACAATTAAAACCGATCCTCGCGTCATTCCGGTTTATTCTCCGTCTTCATTTGTGCCAGCGGCAGATGAATAATAAAGCATGTTCCCTTGCCCGGCTCGCTGTGGACCTCAATGGTCCCTTTATGTTCATCAACGATTCGTCTGGTCATCGCAAGTCCGAGTCCGGTTCCGCCTTTTTTGGCAGAAAAGTACACATTGAATATTTTATCCATAACCTCTACAGGCATTCCAGTACCCGTATCTGTAACTTCGATCCTGGCTGATTCGCCATCTCCACTGGTTCGTATGATCAGTTCGCCGCCATCCGGCATCGCCTGCTGAGCATTGATAAACAGATTCAACATCGCCTGCTTGATCAGATCGCCGTCGATCCGGCATACCAGGGGTGTCGGATGATAATACTTCAAAATTCTTATTCGACCTGCGGAAGCCTGAGGCTCGTAGAATTCCACCAGCTGGTCGATCAACTGGTTCACATCCAAATACTTGTAATCCAATTGATGGTGAGCCATGAACTGTATGAAGTCGTCGAGGATGTCCCGAAGCCGGTTGACTTCATCCTGCATCCGCCTGATACGCAACTGGCTTCGGCGAATCCTGTCGTCTTCTTCGCTCCCGATCTCGCGAAGGTCTTCCGCCAGAAGCTGCAGATTGACCTTCAGCGTGGACAGGGGATTGCGTATCTCGTGGGCCAGTCCGCCCGTCAGTTGACCGAGGTATTCCACGAGTTGACTCACTTGTCGATTTTCACCGTTACTCATGACTGGATAGTGTATGCAACCTTTTCGCTGAAGGCAAGACGTTTACTCAGGTCAGGGCCGCGTCATCTTTTAAAGCCCACTGCTCATCGGGTTCCTTTACACCGCCTTGCCTTTTGACATCCCCTTGGAAAAAGGTATAATGAACTTAATGTGTT
>CAYMXC010000433.1:0-2740 GCA_964394135.1 uncultured Phycisphaerae bacterium | reverse complement strand
TATTGCCGATCCGAATCTCGGTATTCACTGGGGTCGTGCCCGCGGGCCGTTCCTGGTATCGGCGAGTCTGGGCATCACACTGGTTTTCTGCTTTTTCAATAATCTTTATCTGGCTTCGCGTACTCAGGGTCCGCCCAAATCAATCATTTATCTGATTAATTTGCTGACCTTGCCCGCTATCTTCTTTACGCAGACTCGATCCGTCTGGCTGGCCTTGATAGTCTGCATGTTCCTCTGGCTTGCCCTGGTTAGCCGTATGCGAAGCAAACCCGTGCTATTTCTGATGTTCATTATTACTATGATTCTGATTTATGCAATATTTTCAACCGATATTCTTTCCCGCCAGCGAGAGCGAGGTGGAGTTACCGATCCATATCCCGTTTATGCCCGCATTGGATTGGTAAAAATGACATGGAATGAGGTTAAATCACATCCACTGTTCGGCGTAGGGTTCGGCCATTTCCGCGATTACGCAACCGATTATCCCGGTGATCCATCCAGCAAATATCTTCTCTATGGTTCGAGGCTGATGGAGCATAACAACTTCCTGAGTATTCTCGCCGAGTGCGGTTTGTTCGGATTGGTTTTATATCTGCTTGTTTTGTATAAAGTTTACCAGCATTCCCGCCGATTGTATCAGCGAATTCCACCGGCAGCACAAGGCTGGGTCAGCCGCGATCTGGTAATTCTGTTTTGGATTTTGATGGTCGATTATCTGATCGATAGTATGTTTCGTGAGACTTCGGTCGATCCGTTTAACAACGGTCTTTTCTTTGCGTTCATCGGCCTGATTCTGGCAGTGGATTATCTGCTGGATTATCATCCGCAGACTCAGCAGACGGCCATGGAACGCGGCATTTGATCCTACGGATCGGATGCGGCAGGCATTTCATTCCTTTTATTATTCTTCAGAATCGTCAGGCAGTGTTTTTTTAAGGATGCTGTGCAGTTTATTCATCGCTTTGGCTTCGATCTGACGGACTCGTTCCTTGGTCACCCCCAGCCGTTGGCCAAGCAAGGACAGACTCAGAGGTTCATCCTGCCGATCGATTCCATATCGATTTTCCAGCACGCTGCGTTCGCGGTCATTGAGTTGATCCAGTGCATCCTGGACTGCCCGGCTTCGCTGATAGGATTCGTCTTCATTGACATCGTCAGCGGGCGGAGATACGCGATCGAGTTCTTCGTCGTCCAGATATTGATGCTGCTGTTGACCGGCCAGCGGGACAATGCGTGCAAAATGTTTCATAACCGCCCAGGATGCATACGTGCTGAACTTGAACCCTTTGGTATAATCGAATTTCTCCACCGCCTTCATCAGAGGGCCCAGACCTTCGCTTACAAGTTCATCAAGCGACAAGGTACTGTTGAGGTGGTGTTTGGCTATGCTGATCACCAGCGCCTGATTGGTCAGAATCAGCTTATTTTTTATCTTATCGACCTGCTGCTGCAGATCGTCGAGTTCATCGACTTTCGTTGTCGGCATCTGATTTTCGCCAAAGGACTTTCGAATCTGATCCTGTTTCCACTTAAGATAGTTGTAGGCTCGAAAGAGGTTTCGTTCTTCCACGGCGGTAAGCGTTTCCACCTGGTCGCAATGGTTACGGTGTGGAATTTCCAGAGACAGACCGTTCAGGATCGTCTGGTCGGCAGCCGGCAAGTCGAATTCTGGACTATAGATATATTCGATGGGTACGGTTCGCCATCGGTCCTGGCGAATCCTGCTGACAAGCCGATAGATGGTTGGTTCGCTTCTGCCGTAAATTCTGGCTAACTGATCCATGGGAACTCCGCGGCGGAACATGTCGAAAATCTGTCGGCATGTATCGTCGGTGAGCTTGGCTCGCACGGGGAAAATCCGCTGATCTGGCGCGGCGTCGGCGTCGTGCATTTTCAGGATATAGCGGATGGTCTCTCTGGCACGATGAGTCTTTGACGCCAGTTGCAGCTCGATCTGGTTACGTGAGAGATCGGTGGTTTGATGTAACTTCCTGGCCTGATTGACGATCCATTGCCGCTGACAGGCAGTCAGCCGAGTGAAAGCAGATGCCCGTGCCAGCAGTTTTTCATGCCGTGAAACAAACCACTGCCAGGTAGTCGCTAGGATTACATTCTGGCAGATTCCATCGGTTCCAACTGCCAGTCGCTGAATCAACCCAATCTTCATCCATCGCTTGAGGGTTTTGGCGGAAATATCGTTTTCCTTCACGATCTGCCGGACGGACAACGCAGTTTCAGGAAGACTGGCGATGGGCTGAGGGTTTTGACGGGTGACTTGAGAGATAAAAGTTGCCAACTCGCGGATCAGATCACACCCATGCACCAGGCGAGGTTCAGCGGTTTCGCGAGATTTATAATCAGTAAGCTTATAGCAGATATAATCGTAAGGATAAGATTTATCGGGCTCAATGAGACGAATCAAATGTTCGGCACGATAGCTTTGTTCCAGCAAGGTGGCGGGAGACTCGAAACGAAGCTGAAGGATTAAAGGCCCCAAACATCCATATTTCGTCTTGTCCAGGATTATTCTGGCCATAATTACATGCTCCTGCGTTAATTATCGTCTTTTTCGATAAAAAACGCAAGGAGTTATTATTTGGTAAGTGTCCATGGTATTGCCGAATTAAGTTATTGAAACAAATAGAGTTATAAGTCTATAAAAAAATAAATAAAAGAAGGACTCTATTTCAAATTTTTCCTGTATGGGGAAAGAAACGAGGCTGGCTAGGGATAGATTTTG
>CAYMXC010000432.1:0-2741 GCA_964394135.1 uncultured Phycisphaerae bacterium | reverse complement strand
CCGCATCGTCAAGGGCCGAAGAAAACTTTATTTCCCGTCAATCAAAAGCCTCCGGGCTGTTTCGATCCGCTTGTGAATTGGAGGATGGTCGTAATATAAAAAAACAACCCAGCTGGGTGGGACAGGATCTTCCAGATTCTGCTCGGCGAGGGCTTCAAAGGCGGTAATGAAGCTTTCCGGAGAGTTCGTTCGCGCAAGGGCGTAATCGTCGGCTTGACGCTCAAAATAGCGGGAGAAGGCATAAAGCAGCGGTCGCCAGAAAAACGTAAACAGCGACATGGCCAGCGTCAGCAGGGGAAGCCTTTCTATCGCAACGGTGGACAAATCGGCCCGGCCGGCGCAGGGTGCGAGGACCAGATAAATCAATCCAAGCAGGATAATGCTGGACAATGCATGAAGTGTCAGGCCTTTCATGTGGTGGCGATAGACATGATGACCTAGTTCGTGGGCATAAACAACTTCGATCTGCGGCTCGGTCAGTCGTTCCAGCAGCGTGTCGCCAAGCAGAACCCGCCTCGTGCGACCCAGTCCCGCAAGCATGGCGTTGCCTTTTTTGGTCGATTGACTCAGTGCCAGATTGTATACACCCTCGATTGTGATGCCCGTCCCCGCGGACAATTGCCGGAATCGATCGAGCAGCGCGGGATTTTCCAGCCGCTTTGCAGGATAAAAAATCGGAAGAATGATAATCGGAAATAGCTGGGCGATTACGATGCTCAATAATACCCAAGCTAACCACGACCACAGATACCAGTATTTAAGATACCACACAGCCGCATATAAGCCGACAATGATAGCCCCAAGCAGCAATCCGCCCAACGCGATGGCTTTGAAGTGCCGCCAAAGCCACTTGGGGAAATTTTCCGTGCTCAGGTCATACTTGTGCTCTAATCGGTAGCCGGACAGATAATCCAGTACAAAAAACATAATCTGATACGTCGCATAAATAATAGCGGCATATAGGAGCAAAAGTCCGAATCGGCGCAGTCCGGTCAGCATCGAAACAACATGGGGCGAAATCCAGACCCAGACGATCAGGAAAAAAAGAGTGGCGATTTCCTCGATCAGCCCCAGCGTCAGCTGTTCTCGCTGATAATGTTTGGCTTTGGTTTCGGTCGTGGTTTCCGGCATGGAATCAATCCCCCGTCGTAATTCAACAGTGGCGGGTTAAAAGTTTAATCTATATATGTCAAAGACTCATCTATTCTGGGCCGATACGCCCGATTCCTGCAAGAGATTTTTATATAAATCGTCGATATTTTCGACAAGTCGGTGCGGACTGAAACGTTCGACGATACCGGCTCGGACGGATTCAGGCACTGCGGGCAGATTGCTCAGAACATGGCGAAGCGATTGTACATAGGCCCGAGCCTCATTGGGCCGGATGAGAATCCCCGCCTGCGGATCGATAATATCGCCGATGCCTCCGACATCGGCCGCCACGACATACTTGCCGGCAGCCTGGGCCTCGAGCAGCGTCACAGGCGTGCCTTCATTGTCGCTGGTCAGAATCGCCAGATCGATATCCGCGTAAAATTGCGGTAAATTGTTCACCAGACCTGCGAAGTGAACTTGATTTTCAATTTTGTTTCGAACGGCATATCGCTTCAAATCTGCTTCCAGTGGGCCGGTACCACCGATAATCAGGTGGATCGGCTTTTGTGGCATAGCCCCAATCACGCCGGCAACGACATCGAGCATACGGTGAAAATTCTTGATGGGAACGAGCCTACCGAGGGAGCCCAGGACTATCGCATCATCGGGAATATGAAATTCTTTACGCAGCGATCCTCGCGGCGGCAGATGGAGAAACCACTCGAGAGGCAGTCCCAATTCGATGGTCGCGAATTTATCGGCAGCGGCGATGTGGTACTGCTCGACGAGTTGATGCGTTAATCGGGATGAAATAGTGACCAGACGGCTGGTGAGTCGGGCGAGCAGCCGTTCAATAACGATGATGGCTTGTGATACGGGCCGGGAAAAATATCCCTCCAGCACATGGCCGTGATAGGTATGGACGATGATTTTGACTCCCGCAAGCTTGGCGGCGATTCGACCGAGCAGGCCTGCCTTGGCGGTGTGCGTGTGGACGATGTCAGGACGAAAATCGCGCAAAATACGAAGAATCTGGAAAAAAGCCTTCACGTCTTTGAGCCCGACAGATCGGCTCAGGGCGGGACAATAAACAGTCGGACCAGGATAGGTTTCCAGCAGCCTCTCGAATTGAACTTCACCTGCTGGAACCGAGCCGTGAATAAGGAGCGTCTCGTAGCCCCGTTCAGCCAACAGATGGTTGAGCAGTGCGGCCTGATAGGCAGGCCCGCCGACGTTCAGACGCGTGATGATGCGTGCAACTCTGATTTTCGTCATGATTCCGATCCCGAAACCGCCCATGATCAAAATTCGATTTTTGACGACAGGTATATTCTACTTCTTCGCGGCGGAACCGGAAAGATATAAAACGAGCCGGGCCGACAAATATCCAACCATCGAACCCATCAGTACGTCGCTGAGGTAATGATATTGAAAGAGAACTCGTCCTGCAACGCATCCGACAGCTAGAAAGTACAGGATAAATCGATGCCTCGGAAAATAATCAGCCAGGACAAAGGTAATGGCAAAGGCAATGGCGGCATCGCCCGATGGAAACGACTCCGCTTCAAATCGATGCTTGGAAAATGGCTTGAAAAAAGGGTCTTGCCACGAAGTGTTGTGAAAGTCGAACCACCGGGGCCGCGTGC
>CAYMXC010000431.1:0-2742 GCA_964394135.1 uncultured Phycisphaerae bacterium | reverse complement strand
AACCATTATTGCTGTTTGCATACATATTGAAAACCGTACCGTGGGTTCGCAACTGAGATGCGCATACAACGCGTCTTGCCGATTCACGCGCAGAGGAAAGAGCCGGCAGCAACAGGGCGATCAATACCGAAATGATGGCCACCACCACAAGAAGTTCGACCAAGGTAAAGCAAGCTCGGGTTTTGGGTTTGTAGATTTTCGTATTCATAATTATCCTCTCATTACTTTGTTGTACAATTCGATTACACATGTTGTGATCTCTGAATACCTCGATAGGCAGTGAAGCCTGCCGGGGTTGGAACAGATATAAAGACCGATTTAATCCTATTTTCTCAACCATCCCGATAGTTCCTCAGGCGTAAATCAAATCGAGAATCGACTCGCCTTTGAGTTGAACGGTTTGCGAATCGATACGCGTCGCATAGGGCACCGTGTCATATCGGTCGGCGACTGTCGAATTGAAAAATCGTTTTTCCAGGACAAAAGGCCCCGGCCACACGAGCGGCTCTATCGGCGAGGCGATCTGTTGCCGCAGAGCGTCCCGGGCCCCTTTACGGATTTTCTGCCGAGCCGCCTCCGACGCCAGCGAAATCGCACTGGTTCGACTCAATCCCGTTTTTACCGACACGGTCGAAATACCGGGGATCAGTTCCTGAGCTTCCCGACAGGCCGCTTCATCGCCCGTCAAAAAGAAAAGAGGAATTCCCATCGCCCCTAAACTCAGGGCGAACTGAGCGATCTCGCCGATCAATCGGCCGTTAAGTTTGTAATAATCCACCTCCCGGCTGCTTTGCGTATGGCTCAGCGTCCCATCCTGGGTACCCACCATGGCATGCTGACCGAGCATCATGCACAGGTCATAATCTCGAAAGAAGTCACTGGAGAAAATTTTGGGCGGAAAAGGCCGCCCATGCAGCAGTTTCGCCACCGGGTGAAGTTCTTCAAAAATAACCGCTCCCGGTCCGTGCCCATCGATCACCAGGATTTCCGTCGCACCGCCTTCGAGCAATCCTTCGACAGCCGCATTGATTTCCGCGGTGAGCAGATGTTTCACCTGCTCGTAATATTTTCCCGTTGGATAGGTCTCATCTTCAAAACTGGTCACACCGCTGACACCTTCCAGATCGGTTCCCATCACAATCTTCATAAAAACTCCTGATTTTCTAAAACAAGAGTCGTCGTTTTCAAATAATCGTCCGGCATCACACACACCATATATGTAGTGGGGCGTGGCGCCGTTCCTCTTATCCACGATGTTGTCGTGACCCAAAGCATCGGCGGGCGGTGAGGCCCGCCGATACAGAATTCCTACTTTCTACTGCTCCAGTTTCACAAGCATCAGACCCATCAGGAGCAATCCTGCCACCAACGGCAAGCCCAGGCCGCTGCAAAGCGGACCTGCGATATTGTCATCATCGCCGGAGGAGGCATCATCGGACATCGTTCCGAAGACTTTCGCAGAGTCGGCTTCGAAGTCCGCACCGCTGGTCCCGGTGCCGTAATTGGTCGCCAGAATGCCCAGGTCGACAACATCGACTTTACTGTCGCCGTTGAAGTCGCCTTTCGACCAGGTGGCCCAACTCGTCATTCCATAGTTGGTCGCCAGAATGCCCAGGTCGACAACATCGACTTTGTTATCGAAATCCGCATCGCCGGGAATGTAGGTCACTTCAGGACCGAGCCTGTGTATGCCAATGCTTGAAACATATTCATATTTATCGGGCAGATCGTTTTCACTGATCATACCCAGGAAATCACCTGCGCTGTCGGTGCTCGATACGCAGATATCGAGTCCAATGACATCGTTTTCGGACAAGGTCGATACGATGCTTGGACCACCGAACCAGCCGCCGAAGGAATCGTAGGGCGTCAATTCGTATTCATAGATATACGTCGCTCCGGATCGTGCCCCGGCCGCAGTAATTCCCGCCACCGCTGGTGCCGCACTGGTATTCGCCGCCAGGGTGGTCCAGACACTGCTGCCGTCGGTCCGAAGCCCTGTGATATACTGCTGGGCGCTTTCCCAGTTGTGGTCCCAATCGCTGGAAGTGACATATTGATCTGTGGTGCCTTGCGTATGCAGATAGATTTCGACGGTATCGGACTTGTCCCACCCTTCGCACTCATCAACCAGATGCTGCGAAAAATCGGTCACTTTCACCGCCACGTAAATCTTACCGGTACTGCTCCACTTGGCTGCGTAATAGGCGTTGATGACATCCGAGGCGCCATCGCCATCGTAGGGCGTGTCCAGCGGAATGAAATCCGCGGCAGACCAGTCGGAAAGATCGCCGTCGACGATGATTGTATCATCACGGGCAATCACCTCGGGACGATTATATGACGTGGGGAACGTATAGGTCACACTTCGGACCGGACTCGGCTCCAACCCGTCGGCCCATACGCGGGCCTTGAGCGTCGTGCCGCTCGCCACGATCGATACCGTTTCGCCGGATTCGATCTCCGTGCCGTTCTCTTCGGTCGGCTCGCTCTCATCGATGGTATAGCGAATGACCGCATTAGGCAGGGGACTGGTGATCGTGATCGATTTGGGGCCTGAAATCACCGAATACGCCGGTGAGAAATCCGGCATCGGCGCCGCGGTGGATTCGACAAAGAGCTCAAAGTCCTGCCAGGTCGATCCGATAGTTCCGTTTCCTACCGCGTGCGTGACAAACGATACGACCGCTTCTTCGGTAAAGCAATTCGGGACCGACTGGATGAGCGTCCATGCCCCATCGC
>CAYMXC010000430.1:551-2748 GCA_964394135.1 uncultured Phycisphaerae bacterium | reverse complement strand
ACTTCGGATTTACCCATGGCGCATTTACAGCCGGCACCGCCGGGTCTTTGACTGTGGAGGCTCGCGACGGCTCGGGGGTTTGCACTGGCTATAATGGAACCGTACGGCTTTACTGTTTGGATGGCGATGTCAACGGGGGCACTCGGGACCTTGGCAACATTACTTTTACCAATGGTGTTTGGACCGGGAATGTCACTCTTTATCATGCGACCACCCTGGCTCGGTTCCAGGTCGTAAAAAGCACGACCCCTGCGGTTACCACCACGGAAGGAACGACCTTTACGATCAACCCGAACCCCTCCAATTGGAGGCTGTTGATCATTGGTCCAGGTCAAACGATTCGTTCCGGCGAAAACGGCGGCAATGGCCGGACGAGCGGTTCGACCACGACATCAACTCAGACTGCGGGCAGCAATTTCAGCGTGAATGTCTATGTGGTTGATTCCTACTGGAACACTGTGACTCCTGGCGCCACCTCTTTTAATGCCAGCTTGACGTGCGCGGGCGATCCTGGATTTTCAACCGATGGGCCGTATACCTTCACCGGTACGACGAATGTGAGGACTTTTTCAGCGGTTCATATGGAGGAGGCAGCTACTCAAGTATTGGCGACTTCTAATACCGGAAGCGTGACAAACGGTTCGGACAACGTCCCGGTCAACCCTGGCGCTTTAGCGACCTTTACGATTAGGCCAAGCGCAAACCCGACCCCAACTAATATCCCAAATCAGACTGTCCCGCTCGATCCCTCTTCGGGATTCGCGATTTATGTTCGCGGATATGATGCCTACGGGAATTTGGTTTCAACTGTACCTGGCACCACGGATATTCAAGTTTTGGATAATGGTGGCACTCCGCTTAGTTGGACTTACCGATCGGTTTCAATTACCCCGGCTTTCAATAGTTCGCAATTTGCAGGAGATGGCACTTATAATGGTACCCTTAAGATTTATAAGGCTTTGAATAATCTCCGGATAAGAGTCACCAACACGAGCATTGGAAATTCGGATTCCAATCTGTTTAACGTTAGTGCCGGAACTCCGAATTACAACATGAACATGGTTGTAATGCCCGGCCAAACCCACACACCGGGTGAGTATCATGGCGGATGGGGGCGTTCTGGTTCGCCGAGCGCCCGCACTGCCGGATCTTCTTTTTCCGCGACCATTCTGGTAACCGACCGGTGGGGAAATCTAATCGACGATACTCGTAGTTTGACCTGGAGTGGTTCAACCCATCTTACCAGTCCGGCAGATGCCGCTGCCACATGTGTTCCCAATCCGATTAATATCGTGAATGGCACGGCCACTGTCACATTCACTTTGACTGTAGCGAGCACAACGCAAGTTTTGACACTTCCCAATACGGAGTTAACCATCAGGGATTCGGGGACTTTTACGGTTAATGCTGCCAGCCTGGATCACTTTTCATTTAATACCATCGGTAGCCAAACTGCAGGCGTTTCATTTAATACGGTCATTACTGCCCGCGACACATATAATAATCCGGTTACAACTTATTCGGGTAATGTATACATGACTTGCCCGAACTTGGATTTTCTAACACCTACGGAAAGCGTTCTGAACACGACAGCGGGCTATCCATATTATGGAAGCAATTCCACCACAGCGTGCTGGCGTTTAACTGGATTCACTCCTGGGACTGGTCAACTAACCTTCAGCACGACGATCTATAGAGCGGGCGCCTCGCAATTGTTTGTTTCCACGAATCCGAACGATACGCTTTCTTCCTACACCGGCTCTATCGGCAGTAGTGCAAGTATCGCGGTTTCACCGCGCTCGGTTGGGCAAAATTGGACTATGTTCTGTATCGTCCCTGGCTTGCAGCACAGGCCGGGTGGTATTGATAATAGCGGACCAGGCGCTTTTGCCGGAAACGGTTTCTATGGCACCCCACTCTCGCAGCAGGCCAGCCCGCCGGATCATCCATTCTCAATTACAGTTTATGCAACAGACCTCTATTACAACATAATCCCTGGGACCACGGACCAATTTAGAACCACAACATCGCCGAATACCTCGAATATTCATAATCAGGATTACGCCTTGAGCAATGGATATCGTCAACTGGATGTGACCTGTGAAAATGGAAATTACTCCTTTAACGTCCAAAGTACATCGCCGGGCATCAATACATATGGCACGCCTTATAATATTCTCGTTTTCTCGATTTATCG
>CAYMXC010000430.1:0-541 GCA_964394135.1 uncultured Phycisphaerae bacterium | reverse complement strand
ATTCCCGGCGGTTCCTTCTGTTTGGACTGCCGGACATCCGGTGCATGTGACAATTGTTGCTCATCTTGATGCCGCTGGAAATACAGCCACCACGTTTAATGGGACAGTTGAATTATCATCGAATCTTGATCACAATTCCACATTGAAAACCATTCGTCCTGCTACACCAATTCAATTCAATAACGGTATTTGGGCAGGAGATGTAACTTTATTCAGGGCGAAAGATTCAACGCCGAGTTATAATATTTTCATTAAATTCGGATCACTTACGAGTAATTCCACTCCGAATCTTCGCGTCGTCCCGGATAACGATACTTTTAACCCTTACAAAATGCTTATTAAAGTCCCGGGGATGACTCTTTATGATGGGTTGAATCCCGATGTGTGGCCTGACTACAAAGGCGCGGATGGCCAGCCGGCTGTTCAAACGGCCGGTAATTCGGTGACCTCCGTCAGTTTCATCATTTGCGATAATTGGTGGAATGTTGCGTCACACTTGGCTTCCACGGCCGCGACTGTCGCTTGCTCCGAGTCATACCCC
>CAYMXC010000429.1:0-2751 GCA_964394135.1 uncultured Phycisphaerae bacterium | reverse complement strand
TGTATGTATTGATGACTTTGGAGCTGCGGGCATCAGGCTGTTCCGAGTTACCACAATTATGAAATAAACCATCGCTGCTGTCAGGAACTTTTTGCGGAGCTCGAACATCGCAATGTTCCTGTGCAGGTTGCGCCTTTCATTTCTGACGTGAGGTTTCACCATCCACGTGCGATTGTTCCGCCATGTAAATTGGATGGGCTTATCGATACATTGGAGCGGTTTCCCCGGCTTCGTTTTAATTTGATCAACGTCAATGCGCGAACGGCCATTGTCAAAGATATTTTAGGGCTGAAAAGGGCGAAGAATTTTTTCATTGATATTGCCTGGGCTGACGGGGTGGCCTGTATCGATGACATGTGCAAACTTTATGGTTTGAGTGCCGTCGTTTTTGGAACCAACGCGCCTCTGATGTATCCTTTGAGCGTGATATACAAGATGCTGGAAGTGGATCTGTCGAGCGATCAGAAGAACAGTATTATTCGCGGTAATGCCCTGCGTTTTCTTGGGAAGACGAAGCGATGATTATCGACATTCATACTCACATTACCCGGCCATGGTCCGATTATCGCAACATGAAACGATTGTTGATGATTGCCGATCGATTTGATATTGGGTGGCTTTGCACTTCGATGGGGCCCGGCGACTTTATTCGTCATCCCACTAAACGACAGATTATTGAAGCCAACGACCATGTACTGGGATTGGTCAAGGCGTGGCCGAATCGAATTGTCGGTTTTTGCTATCTGAATCCGCACCATGGTCCGCGATTTTGTGTGGATGAAATCGATCGCTGTATTGGTTCTGGGATGCGGGGCATCAAGCTTTGGGTGGCATGTCGGTGCTGCGAGCCGAAGGTTTTTCGTATTGTCGAGCGGGCCATCGAGCTGAACATTCCTGTTTTGCAGCACACATGGAAATGGCAAGAGGATTTTCCGGCGATGGAAAGCAGGCCGGAAGATCTTGTTATGTTGGCGAGTCGTTATCCGGAGGGGCGATTTATTATGGCTCACGCCGCCGGCTTGTGGGAATACGGCATTAAGGCGGTTCGCGACCAGAAGAACATTATCATCGATGTTTCGGGGTCGAATCCGACGCAGGGGTTTGTTTCGCTGGCGATGGAGGAGCTTGGGCCTGAACGAATCGTATTCGGCTCGGATGCGATCGGCAGAAGCTTCGCCTCGCAATTGGCGAAAATCGACAGCGAAAAGCTTTCTCCGAAGGTACGGGAATTGATCCTTAATCGAAATGCCCGGAGACTTGTTAATTTATGACCCCTGTCTATAGTCTTCGCCTGCCTTGATATTGATTTGAGGAAGTTGATTCAGCTGAGCTACCGATTTTTTTCTTGAACCGGTTTAATCGCTTTGTTACCATATAATTAATCGCTTAATACAGGTAGATGTTCTGTGCGGGCACATTGAAGCGATTATGCAAAAGTTAATCTGATGATTGAAATATGAGTCAAGCGGTCAAGGAATTACGGCAGAGTATAAATAGAAAAGATCAGGCAATGATTAATATTGGTTTTCTCGGGTGCAGCAATTTTGTTCGGCTCCAGCACCTGCAAAATGCATTTTTTTCCAAGGTTTGTCGAGTTCATACATTATGTGATATCAACTCGGAGGTTCTTTCCCGGACCCATCAGCAATTTCCCGGCCTGAAGACCACGACCGATGCGGACGTTATGTTGAAGGATCCGGCGATCGATCTGGTGGTGATAGCCATGCTTCCGTCGCTGCACGCAGAGATGACGCTGAAGGCGATTCAGGCGGGGAAGCATGTATTGGTGGAAAAGCCGATGGCGGAGTCGGAAGAGGATTGCCGTCAGATTGTGAAAATCGCCAGAGAAAGGAACGTTCATGTTTGTATCGGTTTCAATCGCCGATTTGCCCCGGCGATCGAGTATATCCACACACTTCTGATGGATCGGAAGAGTCCGGCGATTATTGAATATAGTATTACGAATGACAGCTTCTGGCGAATGGGTACCCATTGGGAGGGCCGAAACGGATTGCTGGACGAGATCGTTCATATTTTCGATCTGACGACGTATCTGGTGGGTTCGTGTCCCGTTCGCATATATGCCACCGATTCCGGTTTTAACAATAATGTTGTCGTGGTGGAGTATGAAGACAAATCCAGCGTGATGATTAACGCGAATGAAAATGGAACGTCCGTTGCTCCAAAGGAGATGATGCGAATTACCTTCGATGGTCATTTCGTCCATATGAAAGAATTTGTGGAAGTCGAAGATATTACAATGGAGAGAACGGCCATTAGATATTTTCCCGGGCGAAAGTATATACAGACTGCGCCGCGATACAATGAGATGATTGAAACGTTTGCGACCGGGGGATTTGAGGCTTATAAGAAAGTTCGGGAGGAACTGGCCCATATCCTTCATGCATCGCGCAACGGAACGTTAAGCGAGGAGGTGCAAAACGATTTGGTTAAAAACCCTCTTCCTCCTATCAATTACATGGTAGACAAAGGGTGGGCTGCCTCTCTGGATGGTTATGCGAAAAGCCTGCAGGAACATACGACACCCAAAAATGCCGACGGCCGTGCGGGGACGATGGCGACGTATATGGCGAATATGACGATTGCGTCGGCGAGATGTCATCAGGCATTATCGTTAGATCGGACGGTATGGGAGCAAATTTAAGGGTTTGGGAAGGCGAGTGCCTCAGTTTTGTCAGCAGTGTGGGCGATATGGTATGTTAATTGCTTATATATTGAAATTAAGCGATT
>CAYMXC010000428.1:0-2762 GCA_964394135.1 uncultured Phycisphaerae bacterium | reverse complement strand
CATGGCAACCCTCGGGATACTCGATAAAAAACGTGTATGTTATGTCGCTGTTTTCCTTATTTGACCAGATGAAGGGGCAAAATGCAATGCGGATCAGGTTTTTACATTTTCCAGAAGGAGAACCGACAGAGGAAAGAAAATAAAAATGGGTAGCCATGCGACCAGCGCAATATGGTTAGTGGAAGCCGCCAGGGTTTGAGAGACAAACGAAAGCATGAAACATGTGATAGCGACCAGCAGACACATACCCACCGACACCAGTACGCTGTGCGGTTCCCGGTTCAAAAAGAACGGCAAACCCAGAAGCAAAAGCAGCATATTCAGGATCGGCTGAGTCAGCCGGATGTGCCTCGCCGAAAGCACCTCGTTTTGATTGGGCACCAGATGGGGCTTTTTCAATAATTCGGTCAGTTGCCGTACGCTCAGGAACCATGTCCAGTTGATGGCCTGACGAAGGACCAGATCTTCCGGTTTCCAGTCGCTGGCGTAAGAGTCGATCGGTCTGCGGCCCATCTGGCCGGAAACGACAAATTCGGAATCTCCGAACGAGCGGGCATAGCGAATTCCGCGAACCAGTCTCCAGATGCCTTTCGTTTCATCCCACACCGCTGCATCCGCCGAAATCTTGGCCACAATCTGACCATTGTCGTCTCGTTCCATGGCGATGAGCTGTTCCATGCTCTGCGTGTTGGGATTATAATTCATCGCCGAAAGCAGCGTATTATTACGGTCCTTCAGGAACCACAGCGAAAAGGATTTCTTTGCACTGGCCTCGTCATGACCTCGCACCAGCTTGTCGGCAATCGAGGGAATAATCACTTCCTGGTCTATCACCCAGAGTGTATTGAACAGCAGGCCGGCTACGATAATCGGAAGAGCCACTCGATAGAGGGAAATTCCTCCGGCGATCATTGCAGTCAATTCGTTGGTTCGCTGAAGCCGAGCCAGGGTAAAACTACCCGCCACCAGCGTGATCATCCCCGCTACCTGGGCAAAATACAGAAAACTGTGATAACTGTAATAATTGGTAATATCTCGAATGGTCTGCAGGAAAGTCTTGCCATCGCCTGTGAACTCGTCAATATTGGCGAACAGGTCCAGAACAATATACAGACTGATCATGATGACCACGCTGATCACGTAGCTGTAGGTAAAACCCCGAAGCAGGTAGCGATCAATCGTTTTTATTGGTAATTTGGGTAATGCCATTTTTTATCGCCTCATGACCTTACCCAGGACGATAAAATCGGCCAGGGCGACGATCAGAATTCCAAGCCAGATGACGAACGTGCCGAAATGCTCGATGCCCGCAGTACTGAGTTGTTTCCCTGTCATGATCATCACCACCACCACCATCATGGGTATGAAACTCAGTCCGAAGGCGCTTACAAAATGTCCTCCGCGGAAGATGATCCCCAGCCCCGCTCCCAACAGCAACAGGACCAATGCACTGGCGGAATAGGCCAGCCGGCTGTGTATTTCCGCAATGCACTTGCCGACAATGCTCACTCGTTCCCGGTTGAATTCGGTTCGTAATTTTATTAGCCGAGCGTTATAAGTGTACGGCGAATTGGGAGCCAGAATATCTTCCAGCTCTATCTTGTCGCCCGACTCGAACGCCTGCTGTGGGGCGGCTATGGGACTGACCTGAAAATCACTCCGCTGAACAAACCGATTCGAGCCTTCTCGCGAATCTCGAACCTGGACGTTTTTCATTTCAATGTTGATCGCCGGCTGTGAATTGGATTTCGGCACAAAAACCGTAACCTCTGCCTTATCGGCCAGAATTTTTCGAGTGCCCCCGCCTTTCATATGCTGGTTGAATACAACCTTGCCGTCAAGAATGATCCGCCCATCCTTTTGTGTTATCTGCTGGTAACTTGCCGCTGTCAGTGTGTATTGGCCCTGCGAATCTTTCAGTCGGCATTCGCCATCTTCTTTGATCTGGTTGACCAGATATTCGTATACCAGCGCTGCACGGAAATTGGTCTTGATCACCTCGATCATGTCCTTCAGCCGCGAATATTCCAGCGGGTTTTTGGCGATTTCCAGCAGATTTGGCAGCGAGAGAAATTTGATCTTCATGCTGGTCAACGAAGGAATGAGAATCGGTCCGATCGGATTATACGCGATTTGGATCATCTCGCCCCGCTCTTCATTGAAGGCTCGAATCTGATTCAGGTGAACGCTGACCGACGGCGCCATATTGGTCGGGTCCGTCTCGAACAAAATCAGGGCATTTTTTGCCGTTCCGTAAAACAGCGGAACTTCCTTGTCGTGGCGCAGGAATGCCACGTTTGACAGTTGAATCTGACCCGCCGTATATTGCCCGTCCGCTTGCTGCTGGGGATAAACAACTTCCTCTACCTTCCCGCAGTGCAGGGCGTAGTCCCCTTGATTGATGTATCCGTAATTCTTCAACTTCATATACGCAAAGGTCTGAATGTCTCGCTTAACCAGCTGCTCGATCTTCGCAGCCAGACTGGGAATAAGATAGTTTTCCAGCGAAAAAGTAATGCCGAAGACAATGAAACTCAATACAATCGCCGGAACCAGCAGCCGATGGATATTGATCCCGCTGGCTCGGCACGCATTGATTTCGTTATCCGCCGACAATCGACCATAAGTGATCGTCGTACTGAACAGGGCCGCCACCGGCAGGGAATATGCAAGCACAATCGGCATCAGGTACAGCAGCAGCTTCATCATTTCATTCGCGGTGATTCCCTGGCTGCGAAGCATGTCCAGTATCCCGCCGCCGA
>CAYMXC010000427.1:0-2762 GCA_964394135.1 uncultured Phycisphaerae bacterium | reverse complement strand
TGTTCAATCTGTGCCTTCGGGCCTTCGGGCAACATCATGCGATATCCGTAAATGGGGCCGGTCGGACTGATTTCAAATCGCTGAGCCCTAGGCTGTTCCACCGTCTCGTCTTCCACCCGGAAAACTGCGCCATTGTCCTCTTTGGCGGCAAGATCACCGGTAAAAACCCTGTCGATCGTTTCGATCCGGCGGGCCAAGACTTCATTGAACAGGTAAGACTGATATGCAGAAACGAACAGCTTGGTCAATTTCCGATCGACCGAGGAAAAGGCTCGAAGAAAATTGTCCGGCTTGCCGGCCAGCAAACGACACGCCCGCTTGGCATCACGGAAATAGCCCGGCCAGACCTGAGCGGCCAGATCGTAATGGCCTTTGTCATAAAGTTCGCGAGCCTTACGAACCTGATCCCGATCGGCGAAAATGGCCCGGCCGCAGAACTGGTCGAGAAATTCCTTCGTATCCTGACGAAGTATCGCCCGTCCGAGCAGCCAGCTGTCGCCCCGCATACCGAATCGCTGGGGACCGAAATAATTTGGCACGCCACGCCGAGCCAGAATCTGCAGACATTGTTCCGCGATCGCCTGCCCTTCCTGCGGCGTCTTACGGAGTTTGATCCGGAATTTATTGCCCGCAAGATGGCCCAGTTTGATCTTGTTTGTGTGGCGATCAACCTGCAGAATTTTAATTCCCGTCAACTGCAACTTTTCGATCTGAGCAGCATCGGCGTGCTCCAGGCTCATCATCTGACTCGTTACTGCCTGCGCATCCTTAAGACCGGCATAACCAAACTCCTTTTCCCGCCGGCCAAGGGCGCGAGCCAGACGGCGAACGGCTTCCAATGTAGTCAGACCGCTTTTTTCCACCCTGAAATAGGTATGATCTCCCTGGCCGGAGGGAAGGTATTGTGGAATTTCCTCTACGACAAAATCTTCCGGACGAACCTTGAACTCACCGGACAGCGACGCCGTTTCTTTCGTCAAATAAGGCCAATTCGGCAAATGCTGCATACATATTTTCCATCGTAAAAAAGTAAATCCATCCGAATTATAGCAATCCTCAGGCAGTTCTATTCACCCCCGCCTTTATTCTCAGTCCGACTACTGCGATTGCTTCTTTTTCGGACAATTGCTGAACATTACAAGGTCTTTTTGGTCGGAGAAATAGCGGGTAATACGTAAAACCTCATAAAGCTTGAGTTTTTCCTTAGCGGCATACGCCTGGGCCACCTGAAAACGTAAATTCGATGTAATGAAGTATGTGCATTCCGGCTTGCGTACCATGTCCATTATACGGTTTGCAATGGCCTCCTGCAATTCAACACAGGCCTGGCGAAAATTATTGCTTTTGAATATCTTGATAACTTCCTGGTCTTCCGGAATCTGTGGCATTCGACTGCCGTAATAATAAATCAGTGGTCCGTTTGCCTTTCCAATAAAATGAATAGGAGCATTGGAGCCCACTGTCTGTTTGATCCGTTCCGCTGCCAATTTCGGATCCTGAGCCATATCGGTGACCTTCGGAAAAAGAGGCCAAATGATCGCAAAGCATATCCCTGTACCCAGCGCGACCGCCGTCATCGCCGCCAGAATGTGAATTCTCGCATAGGCAAACAGCGACACCAGTTCAGTGAAAATCAGGACACCTGCCAGAATTCGATAATAATTGGTAATATCCGGATAATGAATCTGAACATAACCGTATCCAATCCAGAGGCCGGCCATCGTTGCCAGAATCACCACTACAGACAGGACAATTGCGATTTTCCGGTGAAGCCAGTGTTCAAGGGCAAACACCATACCCGCTACCGACAGCATGATCGCGGGTGGAACGATCGGAAGAATATAATGCGTTCTTTTGCCGCTAACGGCACTGAAGAACAGGAAATCAACAACAAGCCATAGAAAAATAAACATCAACTCAGGTTGTTTTCCTTTTAGCACCTTGTGAAAAGGCAAGATCAGCCCAAGGGGCAGAAAAACGCCCCACGGCAACGCCAAAAGAAAAATCTGAGGAAAATAGTATAAAAATGGTCTGGAAGTCCCAAATTCGCCCAGGCAGCGTTCCACATACTCCTCGTTCCATCGCGTCAGGGCATTGGGTACTTTCAAAACAATCACCAGCACCCAAGAGCCGACTACAAGTAGTAATATCAGCAATCCTATGGGAATCTGAATCTTTTTCACATACAGCCAAAGTCTTTTTAGAATCTGCGCACCATTGAAATGTCCTCCCGTTTCGGCAATGCATATCCAGATAATATAAACGAAAATCGGCAGCAGAACCACCGGCGCAGGCACCGGTCCCTTGGCCAGCATTGCAAGACTAAATGACAGGTAAGCCGGCAACATGGCTACTATGGCGGATTTCCCCTCGCCGATCCGCTGCAGGGCAATATACAAAAACAGAAAACACAAGGTAACAAAAAACGTCATGAGCATGTCGGCAATACCGACATGACTCAGCCAGAGCATTCCGAGCGTACTGGCGGTTGCCAGACCTGCGATCACCCCCGCCAGCCGATCGAACATCCTGCCCATCAGAATAGTCAGGCAAATAGCGATACCTGTGGCCGACAAGGCCGACGGCAAACGAATAATAAACTCATCCATTCGACCGAAAATGCTGCCGAACATTGCCACAGTCCAGTACATCAATGGAGTCTTTTGGAGACGAATTTGGCCGTTAAAGTGAGGAATGACCCAGTCACCCTGCAAGGCCTCCTGGGCAGTCACCGCGACCAGGCCTTCAGGATCGGTCTGCGG
>CAYMXC010000426.1:2069-2769 GCA_964394135.1 uncultured Phycisphaerae bacterium | reverse complement strand
TTGAACTGCGAAGGCTGGCCCAATAATTGCTATGCCGATTTTTTCATTTAACTCTCCAATCTCGTCTTTTTTGGTTTGGTATCTCAGCAATTACATACTAATATATATGTAACATACGTTCAATATAACAAATGAGACCTAAAAATCGGAGTATTGAATTATCGATACAGCGAGGAAAGTCAGGAACTAATTGTCGGAAGGACGCCGCACTGGAAAAAACTTCCAGGGCCAACGATAGAACACAAGACATTTATATGCAAATATTTACAATCGCTTTTTTGTGGTGTATTTCTTTATCGGTAGCTAAAACCATTGTGAAGATATTTTTCTACTGAAGTAACAGAGATTATGGAGGTTCAAGACCGGAATCGTTTTTGACAAAAAATGGACCAGGTTTGACACAGTGAACTATTTATGATATAGTTATCAACATTGGATGACATGATTGTATTATACCTTAGGAGATACAATCTCGTGGCAGAAATTCAACTACAGAGTAATCGACTGCGATACCAACAGGTAGTAACCCGGCTTGAGAATGATATTCGAAGCGGCCAATATTTACCCGGCTATAAATTACCTTCCATTCTGGAACTTTCACAAACGTTTGGGGTCAATCATATTACCATTCGCAAGGGTATGAAAATCCTGGAGAGTAAGGGGCTGCTCACAGAATCGGAACTCAAGGAGACACCGGCGG
>CAYMXC010000426.1:0-2059 GCA_964394135.1 uncultured Phycisphaerae bacterium | reverse complement strand
GGAGTTTTTGTGACAGAGGCGAAAAAATCGCAGAAGAAGGTGACCAAAATTGCTCTGGCGCTGCGAACTTACATGCTGAAAAGTCCCATCAATCACCCGTCGGTAGCCGCATTCCTTGCCGGTGCTCATCAGCGGTGTTCGCCCATGGACTATAACATTCAGAGCATGTATTACAGCGAAAACCGATTAGTGGAGGATATCGGCCAGGCCATTCTCAACCAGGAAATTGACGGCGTCATTATTTGCAGCGGTGGAGTCCGCGATGAGGATTATGGTTTCTTTCGCAACCATATGATTCATCTTGTAGATTGTTCCATTCTGCCAAGGATGGACGATTACGCAGTGAAAATCACTATTAATGAAGCGGCGAGTTTACGGCAGATAGTAGAGCATTTGCGTAGCCTGGGCCATCGGCGGATTGGTTTCGTGTCGTATGATCGTGTTGGGGATGGTGGTGCACTTCACCGTGCGTTTTCGGAGTTGGTTTTCGAACATCAATTAGGCGACCCCCGCAAGCTGCTGATAAAAATTGTAAGTCCGGAAGACAGTTACGATTTTGCCGACGTTGAGAATTTTTTTGATATCACTCCCCGTCCAACCGCGGTTATTGCTCAGGATGAATTTGTTGCTGATGTCCTGCTGGCAAGCAGCGAACGACGGGGAATCCGAGTTCCGGACGACCTTTCACTGGCTACCCTTCACGACTTGATGCCTTATGGTCATCGGGTACCGCTTACAACAACCGCAGACAGTCGGATTTATAGTCGGATGAGTTATCTGGCATGTGAAATGCTGACCCGATTGATAGAAGGCAGAACGGTTCCCAAACGACAAATATCCCTTATGCCGCATTTGATTGTCAAGGCCAGCACCGGTCCGGCACCTAATTTGACATAATTTTAAACAGTTGTGTGCTATAAATCTGTTATTTCACGTCGAACGGTGGATTTACAGAAGGTCTATCATATTATTGAAAGGAGATTGGAAATGCAACCGACATGCAGGATGGGAAATGTATGTATAATACGAAAACCCTGCATTATGGAGTGTCATTCTTTTCTGAAGAACTTGGTGTTATCAGTACTATGTTGGGGACTAATGGCAAGTCTAGTACAGGCCGAAAAACCAGGTGATACACCTAAAATAGAAACGAACGGCTGGATGCAGCATGATTTCATCACAACGATGTGGATTGGACCGCCTGCGACTGATGATAATTTTGCCAGATTGGCGCGCGAAGGCTATAACCTGTATCCGACTTATTATACCGATAACTTACCCATTTCGCCGGTCGAGTTGCTCGATATGGCACAGAAGCACGGCCTGAAGGTGCTGTTTGGTCATCCGCTTATTGTTCCTGCCGTTTTGGATGATCCGACCAAGAAAGCAAAACTTGATGATCTGATAGATACAGTCAAAAAGCATACAGCACTTGAGGGATACAATCTATTCGATGAGCCCAGTGCCACGACTTTTCCGAAATGGGCAAAAATGGTAAAGTATCTGCGAGAACGTGATCCGAATCATATGGCATATATAAACCTTTTTCCAACAAATGCAAGCCAATCATTACTCGGGGTATTTTTAGAGGATTTACCAAAAGATCCCAGCGTTACAGCGAACTTTTGCGGCATCGGCTTCCATAAGGATACAGTTTTATTTTACAAGGAATACCTGGATCAGTACTTAAGGCAGGTAAAGCCCGATATCCTCAGTTATGATCACTACCATTTCGTTCCAGGACGAGACGGGGATCAATATTTTTTGAATATTGAAATGATCAGAAACGCCGCTCAGCAGTCGCATATCCCATTTCTGAATATTATCCAGGCTTCAGAAATTGAAGGACGACGGATGCCGAACAAGAACGAACTTCGCTGGCTGGCCTATACAACGATGGCCTATGGCGGCCGTGGAGTCTGTTGGTTTCTTTATTGGGGACCGGCACGATGGGGTGGAATGTACCGGGATGGCAATCGGATGCCTCATGCCGATTGGGTTGCGGAGATCAATCAGGATATCAAAGCTCTAGGGCCGGAGCTCATGAAACTCAGCTCGC
>CAYMXC010000425.1:0-2781 GCA_964394135.1 uncultured Phycisphaerae bacterium | reverse complement strand
GCACAAGTCCCATGTTTTATTTAACTTGGCTGTCCCCTGGCCAAGGGAAATAAAACATGGGACTTGTGCTACTCGATGAACGCCTGGCTGTATCCGAAGTATATGAACATTCAGAATATCAGTCGTCTGGAACGGCCGTCAATAAATATGCTTCTTATGGAATTTGCCGGGTGTTGTGCGACTGCCGGAAGTGATTTCCAGATGCAGTCCGTTCCTTTAACGACCTTGCCCGTTGTGACTCCCAGTTTTATGTTCTGGCATGGATCGCCCAGCGAGGGAAACGGCTCTGCCAATTTCCTGTTCTGTGACGGCAGAGTTGGTTCTTCGACGTGGAATCGTATGAAAGGCTGGGGTCTGGAGGATGCATTCTGGGCCTATTATCCTTATCATAACGGAGGCACACAGTATACCAATTAAGCCGATGCTGGGATGAGGCGCAATTTCCCGATAATGTCGTAATTCATTTGATGAATAAAAGAATCGATTGATCTGAGGGTGGGTTTCAAGCCCACCCTTTTTTTTAAAACGGGAGTTTTTTCGATGAAATTAGGAACGCTGCTCGGGGTTTGTCTGCTGATGTCGGTGGGGCTGGTTCAGGCGGAAGAAACCGATCTTCCGCTGGTCGTCAAACGCATGGTAAAACCAACGATAGATGGGAAGGTCGATTCTGAGGAATGGAAATCGGCCGGGACGATCGATGCGTTTGTGAATGACAGGTCTGGGGCTGTGAAGGTGCAGACAAAAGCATTTCTGGGATACGATGATAAAAATCTGTATCTGGCGTTTGTCTGCGATGAGCCTGCGATGGCCAAGGCGGGGCGGGTGGCGAAAAGCGGAAGGGATCAGGATATCTATAATTCAAACGAAACCGTGTACATTTTTCTGAATCCGCAGGCGGATCGAACGAGTTACATGCAGTTCATCGTGGATATCCTGAATCAGCGGTATGATGCGCTGGGTTTGGACCCTGTCGGCTTCAATCCGCCGTGGGAAAGCAAAGTATGGGAAGGGCAAAACGCCTGGTCGGTGGAGATGGCGATTCCATTTTCATCTCTGACCGTGCCGACGCCCCAGGCGGGCCAGGCCTGGTACGCCGATTTCTTCCGGCTTCGCCAGTCGGATCGTGAAATGACTGCATGGAAGCCCTCGAATGGCGATTTTGCCTCGCCGGGAAAATTCGGAACGCTGATATTCGATTCGATTGTAAAGTATTTCGAGAAAGAATTAGCCGGCCTGAATGTGGAGAAAAAATCATTTCCGAATTCGCTGGCTCAGGATAAAGCGAGATGGCAGAAGAATGTTAAAGCCCTGGAGAAACGTATTTCAGCAATGAGCGAGCAGGAGGCAGTGGTTAATTATGCGTCTCTGGCCGAAGAAATCGAATCGCTGAAGCGGCAGGAGACGATTTTAAACAGAAAGGCGATGCAGCTTTTTGGCAGGGGATTTATCGTTTCACGAAGTCAGCCTTACACGCTTTTTTCCGGTAAGCCGACGGCGGACGACACGCCGGTCGGACCTGTGCAACTGACGATGCTGCAGGATGAATGGGTGGATATCGTATGGAATCTGACGAACGTGACGGATGAGACGCTGACGGTGCGATGTTCGGCTCTGGAGGGGAAGGAACCAAAGGGAGTTGATTTTTTGCGGATAGTGCTGCAGAATCTGGAAGCAAGCTGGTGTCAGGCGATGCCTGTGGCCACGGGCGACGGACGAAAAATGTGGGACGCGATCGCTCCCATTCCGAGCGGGGTCGTGCAGATTCCTCCTGGTCAGACGGTCCAGGTCTGGCTCTCGCTGCATGTTCCCGCCGACGCACAACCCGGCATGCAGAATCTTCGCGCAGAGATTCAGCCAATTGACGCCAGTGCGGTAGAGTCGGTGACGACTCCGATTTCGGTTCGCGTTCTTCCGCTTCGAATTTCCGCCAAACGATATATCAATCTGTTCACGTGGAATCTGCTGCCGGACGAGGTCACCGGAAATAAGGCATGGTTCGACGCCCATCTTGATAATCTCGTCGCTCACGGCGTGAACGTATATATGATTCACAATCTGCGGCTGGTACCTCGGCCGAAAGCCAATGCCGACGGCACATTGGCAGAGCCCATGAATTTCGCTACACTGGATCGCGTTCTCGATGCGGTGAAAGGAAAATTCGATCTGTATTACATGACTACGGATATCTGGGAAAAACAATGGATTCGAAAAGATCTCTTCGGCCTTGAAATCACGGATCCGAACTATGAAAAGGCATTCAAAACGTGGTTTGCTGCCATACTGGCACATCTCAAGACCAAAGGTATCACCAACGATAATCTGCTAGTCAATCCTTACGATGAGTCGACGAACGAGCACTGTCAGCAGATTGCAAAGTGGATGAAGCAGGTCGATCCGCAGTGTAAGATTGTGATTGACTGGAGCCCGGCGAATATGGACGAAGCAAAAAAGATGGATGCACTGACCGATGTGTGGGTGCCGCATCATCGCCATTTCTTCCAGGAAGAACTTCAGCCGTTCCATAAGATGGTGCGCGATTCGAAGAAGCCCTATTGGTGCTATTTCTATTCCGAAGGCGCGAATGAAAAAGCCCAGGACCCGACGCGTCATTACCTGGCGAAGTTCTGGTGGGCGTATGAAAACAATCTCGTTGGGATCGGCTATTGGGCGAATCAGTATTACGGCAATCCGTGGTATCGAAAAGCGTTCACTGGGTCTTACGATACATCGATGGTTTATCCTATGCCTGGCGGGGTGGTTTCCGCCAGACGCTGGCAGGCG
>CAYMXC010000424.1:0-2784 GCA_964394135.1 uncultured Phycisphaerae bacterium | reverse complement strand
TTCACAGGAAAATCAGCCATCTCTCCAAGGCATGTTGCTGCAATTAACGAGGTTTTCAGCCCGTCGCAGAAGGATATCGACTACGCTTACGAGGTGATGGAAGCTATCCGCATAGCCAAGGAGCAGGGACGTGGTGCGATTTCGCTGCACGGGAAAATGATCGATGCCCCGATTGTTGCACGAGCACAGCAGACGATAGCGATGGCGGAAGAACTTTTATCGATGAGAGGTGGAAGACATGAGTAAAAAGATTGTAAAAACGCTCCGCGAAGCGATTGCGCTGTCCGGACTTAAGGACGGCATGACCGTTTCTTTTCACCACCATCTCCGCAACGGCGACTATGTTTTGAACATGGTCATGGATGAGATTGCATCGATGAACATCAAAGACCTTACCGTAAATGCAAGCTCTTTGTTCGACACGCACCTGCCGCTGATCGAACATGCTAAAAACCATGTCGTCAGAAAAATCCAGACGGATTACATGTCCGGTGTAATAGGCCGCTGCATTTCGCAGGGCGTCATGCGGGAACCCGTCGAATTCCGAACCCACGGCGGGCGTCCAAGCGCGATTGAGCTGGGGCACACGCCTGTCGATGTGGCCTTTATCGCAGCTCCAGCTTCGGATCCAATGGGCAATTGCACCGGCAAATACGGCAAATCCGCCTGCGGGAGCCTGGGGTATGCTTTCCCGGATGCCATGAACGCAAAAAAGGTGATCGTTATTACTGACAATCTAATGCCGTACCCGCTCCAGGACTGGTCTATTCCGGAGACCTATGTGGACTTCGTCGTCGAAGTGGATGCAATCGGCGATCCGAGCGGCATTGTATCGGGTACGACGAAGATAACGCGCGACCCGATCGGCCTTATCATGGCGGCGGATGCAGCACGAGTGATAAAGCATTCAGGGCTTCTCAAGGATGGGTTTTCATTCCAGACAGGGGCAGGCGGCGCATCCCTGGCTGCAGCAAAATTTTTGAAAGACATCATGCTCAAGGAGAAGATCAAGGGCAGCTTTGGGCTGGGAGGGATCACCGGCTACATGGTCGATATGCTGACCGCAGGCTGCTTTGAATCGCTGCTCGATGTGCAGTGTTTTGACCTGGAGGCAGTGGAATCGATCCGGTCCAACCCGAAACACCAGGAAATCTCGGCAACCCATTACGCCAGCCCAAGCGCACGAAGCGCGGTTGTCGACAGCCTTGACGTAGTAATACTCGGCGCAACAGAAATCGATACCGACTTCAACGTGAACGTTCATACAGACTCAAACGGCTATATCATGGGCGGCTCCGGCGGCCACAGCGATACTTCTGCGGGGGCAAAGCTGTCTATGATAATTGCGCCTCTTTCCAGGGCTCGTCTGCCCATTGTTACAGATCGTGTCACCTGCATCTCCACACCGGGAAAGGACATCGATGTGCTGGTCACGCAGAAAGGCATAGCGGTAAACCCTAGGAACAGGGAGCTGGCTGACCGTCTTAAGCAGGCGGGACTGCCGATAGTCGACATTCGTGAACTGAAGAAAACTGCGGAGAGCATAACAGGTGTGCCGCGCAAACTGGAAAAAGGTGAACGTGCTGTGGCGAAGGTCATCTACCGAGATGAAACGCTTCTGGACACTATCTACAGCGTATCGGAAACTTTATAAGATTCTTGACAAACATAACACGACTCCCCATAATTGAATTAGTACAATTATGGGGAGTTGAATTATTTGAATCGTTATAAAGTGAATCCGGAAAGCGATGTGCCGATTTATCAGCAGTTGGCAGATGCGATATATGCAGATATAAAAAGCGGGAAGCTGCCGGTAGGCACAAAGCTGGCGACAGTCCGCGAGATGGCAAACCAGCTTCAGATCGCCCACGGCACCGTGAAGCGTGCGTATGACGAGCTGGAAAAAATGGGCGCGATAGAGATGACGCAGGGGCGCGGCACCTACATCCGGTATCAGCCGGAGACTTCCGCCAGCAAAAAAGAGCGGGCTATGGTTGCGATTGAAAAAATGCTGAACCAACTGGAAAGCCTCGATATTTCGCCGCTGGAAGCAAAAATATTTATTGATTTGAAGCTGCGCGAAAGAGCCCATCTCAACAAGGAGATCAGCATTGCGCTGATCGAATGCAGCCCTGAAGTGCTTTATCAGCTTGATGAAAGCATGCACAAGTTCAAGAACATAGAAACTTATCAGTACCTTATCGATGATATCATGGAATACCCCTACAAGATCGGCGAGGAAATGGACATCATAGTCACTTCGGCCACCCATGCAAAAGATTTGGAGAGCACGATTGCGGAAAAAGAAAAAATCGTAAAGGTTGCTCTTAACCTGGTTCCGCGAACAATCATGCAGCTCGCGCTGCTGGGAAATGATCAGAATGTAGGTATCATATGTCAAAGCGAGCGGTTCGGAAAACTCCTGCAGGAAGTGTGCCGTACATATGCGAAGCAGACGAACGTTTTCCAGCCCTGGCTGTTTCAACGGGAGCAGGATTGCAGGGAATACATGAAAGGCAAGGATGTGCTGCTGGTCCCGGAGGGGTACAGGAAATTCTGCGGCCAAAAGGATGCCGAGCTCATACAGAAATTCGGAAGCAAACATACGGTGATAGAGTGCGCATACCAGATCGACCAGGGTTCATTGATGTACCTTGAGGAGCGAATCGGCGAACATCAGAAGAAAAGAGGCATAGCTCAGTATAAATAGGATGGACCGCAGTGCTGCGGCCCATCTCTATTCACTTTTTGCATCGAATTTGCTTGACATTTGGCGCAAGG
>CAYMXC010000423.1:0-2787 GCA_964394135.1 uncultured Phycisphaerae bacterium | reverse complement strand
GGTGGTCAGGCAGGATCAGAAATTCCTGCTGATGGATTTCGCTTCCGTGAAATTTCTCTCCAGCCAGACGCTCGGCATGCTGTTAAAGCTTCACCGCAAACTGGCGGACAAAAATGGATGGCTCGGATTATGCGGGCTGCGGGCGGATCTGTACAAAATTTTCCGGCTGACACGCCTGGATAAGCTGTTCAATTTCTACGCCAGTGAGCAGGAAGCCCTTAACGCTGTCGGAGTCTACGTTTAACTTCTTTTCAGGAGCTCTGCCATGACCGCGGATGCAAATAAAGAGCCGATTCAGTTCGAACAGTCGGGTAAAATCACAATCGCCAAATTCAACTGCCGCGAAATTACACGGCTGGAATCAACGCAGAACATTCTCGAAAAAATCGGAGATCAGATCGAACTTCCGCAATTTGAAAATCTGCTGATCGATTTTTCCGGCGTGGAATTCGCTGCGACAAACGCCATCAGCATGCTCTTGATCATATTGAAGCGGGTTCGGGTGAAAGGTGGCGACGTATATCTATGCTGTCTGTCGAACCCCGTGCGGAACGTTTTCGACGTAATGCAGTTGTCGAAACTCTTCGAAATCTGGCCGACTCGTCAACAGGCCCTGGCTGCGATCGAAGGAAAAAAATAGTTTCTTTAAACCTGAAGATTCTGGAGACGCTGCTCGCGGTCATAGGTCTGCAGTGCTTTGATTAATTCTTCCATATCGCCCATGAGCACACGATCGAGGCAATAAAGATCGAAATTGATGCGATGGTCGGTGAGGCGGTTCTGTGGAAAGTTGTAAGTACGTATCCGCTGGGATCGATCGCCCGAACCGATCATGGTCTTACGCATCTTGTCGTTTTCCGCCTTCTTCTGTGATTGATAATATTCAAAAACACGTGAACGAAGAATTCGCCAGGCCTTGGCGCGATTTTTATGCTGTGACCGTTCGTCACGCATGGATACGACGATACCGGTGGGAACATGCTCGAGCCGAACGGCGGACTCGACCTTGTTGACGTTCTGCCCGCCGGGGCCGCCGGCACGGGAAACGCTTTCAACCACTTCGTCGGGCTTGATATCAACTTCCACTTCCTCGGGTTCCGGCATGACGGCGACCGTGGCGGCAGAGGTATGAATTCGGCCCTGCGCCTCGGTTTTCGGAACACGCTGAACGCGGTGCCCTCCGCCCTCATATCCAAACACGCTGTAGACCCCCTGCCCCGTAACGTTAAGGATCACTTCCCGGAAGCCGCCCATATCGCTGGTAGACGCATCGAGGACTTCGACCTTGAACCCGCATTTTTCCGCATAGCGGGTGTACATATTAAGCAGATCGCCCGCAAACAATGCCGCCTCTTCGCCGCCAGTGCCCGCGCGAATTTCCAGAATGACACTGGATATGGCATTATCCTCGGATGTGACCAATGATGCTTTCAGTTCTTCGAAAATGGGAGTCCGCTGAACGGTCAGTTCCCTGATTTCATCCTGGGCCATATCACGCAGTTCACTATCCTGGGCCTGATCCTCAGCGATGGCACGGGCCTGGACGATTTGCCGGTCGATCTCGATAATCTTTCGATATGGCATGACGATCGAAGCCAATCGCCCGTGCTCCTTCGACAATTCAACCATCTTGTGAGAAACGCAGGCAACCTTCGGGTCGTTCATCTGGTCTTCGATCTCGCGATACCGCTGATCGGTTTGTGCAAGCTTTTCGAGAAGCCGTTGTTCCAGATTTGTCATATCACCCATTATTCAATCCTTCGAAATACATCATGCGGCACATCGGCCACACCTATCGACCTGTTCCATATGAAAACAAAATCGCCGACCAAAACAGACTCTGTGTCCGTTGCGATCGGCGATTCAATATTATAAAAAACCTAACCCTGGGTATTGTTGGATTCAGACCTGGCCTGCTTGGCGGCCTTGACCTTGTCCCAATTGTATTTCTTCTGGAATTTCTCAACCCGGCCGGCGGTATCGACGAACTTCTGCTTGCCGGTATAAAACGGATGGCAGTTGGAGCAGATTTCGACGCGAATTTCCTTCAGGGTCGAACGGGTCTTAAAGCTGTTGCCGCATCCGCAGGTAACAGTCGTTTCTACATATTCCGGATGAATCTTTTCTTTCATGTCTCTATTCCCAAACAAATTCCATTAAAGTTACTATATATATTGGAAACTATGAATTGTAGCTTTTCCACTGGACTGTTTCAAGTTAAAAAGCAAATTTCCAAACTGGCAAATTCATTAGTCTCATTAATAGAAAAGCGAGCCACTTGACTTTTGTCTGCAAAATGGGTCTACTACTCTTTTTTCTGTTGGAATCAATGCAGGTTTACCATGATGGTTTTGAATCCTGACAGGTCGCACCAAAGATACTTGATTCTTGGTTCGGTTATTTTGATGGAGCTGTGTATCGGGGCGGGATATGGCTGGAGTCTTTTTGTCAAACCCCTGATAGAACTGCACGGATGGACAAGGTCACAGGTAACGCTGCCATTCAGCCTCTGCATGATGTTTAATGGACTGGGGTATTTTTTCATCGGTTACTGGGCCGACAATCATCCCCGCACGTCGGCGGTTTTGGGCGGAACCGTCTTCGGGCTGGGTTATACTCTTGCAGGAATTTCTGCGTATTCTGGCTGGCTGATTCCACTGAATATATCTATGGGGGTTGCGGGTTTCTTTCTCGGCATGCCTTACCTTTCCGCCCTTTCAGTCTCGATCAAATGGTTTCCGTCCCGTAAGGGATTGATCTCCGGAATCGTTGTGATGGGTACGGGGA
>CAYMXC010000422.1:0-2796 GCA_964394135.1 uncultured Phycisphaerae bacterium | reverse complement strand
TGGGCCAGGGGGTTCGAAGGGTTTTTTCGGTCTCCACCCCTTCGGCGACCAACGAAAGGCCCAGTCCGTGGGCGATGGAGACCAGATATTTGACGATAATTTTGTCGCTGTGGTTTGTTTCGATGTTTTCTACAAAGAGCCGATCTATTTTTATTTCATTGATGGGAAAACGGTGGAGATGGCTGAGTGAAGAAAAACAGGTACTGAAATCATCCACCGAAAGGCGTACGCCGATCTTTTTAAATCGATCGAGGATAATCGCGGCGGCGTTGGGCTCCTCGAACAGGCAGGTTTCGGTTATCTCGATGGTAACCAGATCCGGATCGATACCCGCCGATTCTATGGCGGATTTTAGTACGTTGGCCGCCTCATCCGAATGGAACTGCTGGGCCGAAAGGTTGATGGATACGGTGATATCTCCCCTACCCTCTTTCTGCCACGCCTCTAGGCGTCGAACGCTCTGATAGATCAGGCATTTCCCCAGGGGAATGATAAGTCCCATCTCCTCCGCCAGGGGGATAAAGGTGGACGGCATAATAAGACCCTTTTCCGGATGCCACCATCGGATAAGCACCTCCGCCTCGACCTTATCGACGTGCAGTGTCGTTCCGTCAATGGAAGAACAGAGGAGCTTAGGCTGATAATAAAGGACAAATTGTTCCCCAATTCGTTCAATTAGGGGCTTCTCAATAGCCCGAATAATGGAATTTTGATATTCCATCTTTTCCAGAACCCTCCGGAGCATATCCTCTTTAAATAGGGCAAAGGGCTTTCGCTGTTCCGTAGCTGCGTATTCCGATGCAAACCTGCAGGTAATTCCGTCCGAGGGTGGCAGTTTATGACCGGAATCGGTGGCAGGTTTGGAACGGAATATTCAACGATTTACATCTTGTCGGGATAGTTCACTCAGCTTTTGCACTGAAAACCCGCCAATTTTCTGCGAAATGCGATATGGTATCAGCTATGCTCTCTCCGATTTGACTTGTCGATCCATGATGCATGCGAGGACGAAGGCATGCGGATTGTTATCTAGGTCATTCAGAAATGCATCGGCCTGTGGTTCCTTAGTGAAGGCAATCGGCGCCTTCGGATCGTGGAGCAATTTCTGCCCATGTTCAACCAGTCTGTCACGAATAGATTTTTCGTTCATTCTTATTCCGCCTACATTCTTATTCTGCCTAACGCTAGAGCTCGCTGATTTTCACGGAGCGCAGCGGAATGAAAATCCAGTGCAGCGTTTTGTTGGCGATCTTTTTTCATAAAGTCGACCACTCTTTGCAAAGAACTTCAGCCTGCTCCAGAACGGTTTGGGTTGCCTTTTCTTGTTTGTCGGGGGGGTAGCCGTATTTGCGCAGAATCCGTTTCACAATCACCCGTATCTGGGCGCGGGCGTTTTCGCGGACTGTCCAGTCTATCGTTACGCTCCTTCGAACCGCTTCGACCAACTCGTGGGCAATCGTTTTCAGCGTCTCATCCCCTAAAACCTTAACGGCGCTATCGTTGACTTCCAGCGCGTCGTAGAAAGCGATTTCATCATCAGTCATGCCGAGGTTTTCGCCACGCTGCTGAGCCTCGCGCATTTCCTTGGCCAATTTAATGAGCTCCTCGATCACCTGCGTGGCCTCAATTGCCCGATTCTGGTATTTCCGTATGGCCTTTTCAAGCATCTCAGCGAAGGATCGTGCCTGAACGACGTTTTTACGTGAGTTTGTCTTGATCTCATCGTTCAGGAGTTTTCTCAGCAACTCCACAGCGAGATTACGGTGTGGCAGCTGCTGCACTTCCTGGAGGAAGTCGTCCGAGAGAATCGAGATATCCGGTTTCTTCAATCCCGCCGCAGCGAAAATGTCAATGACCTCTTCAGACGCCACTGCTCGCGACACGAGCTGGCGAATAGCGGTATCCATCTCTTCAGGGCTCTTGCCTTCTCCTTCAACCGTTGCTTTGGCAAGCCCGGCGCGGACCTCCTGAAAGAATCCCACTTCATCACGAATTTTAAGAGCTTCCTCGTGCGGAACAGCGAGAGCAAAAGCCTTGGACAGCGCAGTCACCTCTGCCAGATAGCGCTTCTTGCCATCCTCCAGCTGAAGAATGTGTTCCATGGCGGCCCCAATGCCGGCAATACGCTTTGCCGGGTCTGCTTTGAGAAGAGAGGTGTAATCGAAACCGTGGAACATGGCGACGACAATTTCGAATTTCTCCAACATCACCGCAACGGCTTCTTCCTGGTTAATGGTCGCCTTTCCGCGACCACCAGCTTCGGTGTAGTCTGCGAGAGCTCGTTTCAACTGGTCCGCAAGGCCGAGGTAGTCAACGACCAATCCGCCCGGCTTATCTTTGAACACCCGGTTGACGCGGGCTATCGCCTGCATCAGGCCGTGTCCCCGCATCGGCTTGTCGACGTACATCGTATGAAGCGACGGGCAGTCAAACCCCGTCAACCACATATCCCGCACGATCACAATCTTCATCGGATCGGCCGGGTCTTTGAACCTCTTGGCCAGGGCCTTACACCGCAGTTTGTTGCGAATATGAGGCTGCCATTCAGCGCGATCTGATGCGGAACCTGACATGACGATCTTCAGTACACCCTTGTCGTCGTCATCGCTGTGCCAATCAGGCCGCAGCTTCACAATGGCGTTGTACATGTCCACACAGATTCGGCGACTCATGCAGACAACCATAGCCTTGCCATCTAATACCTGCAGCCGGTTTTCAAAATGGTTCACTAAGTCTTCCCCAACGAGCGCGATTCGCTTTTCCGTTCCGACAATCGCTTCAAGAGCACCCCCCATG
>CAYMXC010000421.1:0-2810 GCA_964394135.1 uncultured Phycisphaerae bacterium | reverse complement strand
TTTCAAGCCCGATTCGATCAACAAGGGCACTTCTATAACAATGGCCCGGTACCGAGGATCGTTCTGATACCCTGCGATCAGCTCGTTCTGGCGCCGGATCACCAAAGGGTGGATAAACCCCTCTAAAAGCCTTTTTTTCGCCGGATCCGTAAAAACCAAATCCGCCAGTTTTCCTCGATCCGGCCGGCCGTCGCCGTTAAATACCCCAGGCCCGAAATTTTCCAATAAAAACTTTTTTCCTTCTTTTTCCAACACCTGCCGGGCCAGCTGATCCGCAAAAATCACCGCACAGCCCATTCCTTCCAGTATCGACGCCACCAGGGTTTTACCCGCCCCGATCGAGCCAGTCAGACCGATAACGGGTTTTGTGTTTTTCACATTTTTCACACTGTTAATATTTTGTTCTGCCATCTTGGTTTTTGCCGGCAATCTCTTATAATCTCAGCATGCCAAACGAAACGCCAAAAGTTATATCCGTCAGCCTGAACCCCTGTATCGACCGGGGAATCGAAGTTTCCGACTTTGCGATCGGCGCCCATCAGGTGGGGCGCAGCCTTTTTCGTCGGCCGGCCGGTAAAGCTGTCAATGTGGCTCGGTTGCTGGGAAAACTTGACGTCCCGTCGCTGCTTATCGGTTTTATCGGCAGGGAGCAACAGGAATATTTCGAACGTTATCTTAATCACCCGCCGAGCTGCTGTCAATTGTTCCCTGTCAATGGCGAAACCCGGGAAAACATCACTATCTTCGATCCCTCAGTCGGAATTCAAACCCATATTCGCGACCGGGGTTTCGAAATCACCCCTTCGGATACCGCCCGGCTGCGAAAATCTCTGGCCCAGGTTGCCCGTCCCGGAACAATCGTCACTTTTTCCGGCTCGCTGCCGCCGGGATTGTCCACCGACGAATTTCTTGAACTGGTGCAGCTTTGCCAGAGCAATCAGGCCCGAGTCGCTGTAGACTGCTCCGGGGCGGTTCTGCGGGCCTGCAGAACTCTGGAACCCTGGCTGATCAAACCAAATCTTGCCGAATTGTCGGAAATGCTCGAACAGAACCTGACCCACCCTGCCCAGATTGTCGCTGCAGGTAACGAATTAAAAAGTGCTTTTTCCCTTGTTCTGGCCACCGCCGGTGCGGATGGAGCTTATCTTTTTTCCAAAGAAATATCCCTCCACGGCAAGGTTGTTATCGCTCCGCAGGAAGTAACCACCACTGTCGGCTGCGGCGATGCCGCCCTGGCCGGCTTTTTGGCTGGTATCGCCACCGGCAAAGACCTCGCCGGCAGTTTTACACTTTCCCTGGCCGTTGCCACCGCCGCCATTACCGCACGCGGGCCTGGGGAAATTGCCCTGGCCCGGGTCGAGCGATTTTTACAGCAGGTCGCACTGACACGTCTCTAAGACCCTCTAAACCTTATGATGCACCTTTTATCCCAGAATCGCCTTGAGATCTTCCTCCGGCGTGGTAATGGGCTTGATCTGGAACTTTTCGACCAGAACGTTCAGCACTGTCGGCGTCAGGAACGCGGGCAGGCTGGGGCCCAAACGAATATTTTTGATACCCAGATATAACAGCGTCAGCAGAATGACCACCGCCTTCTGTTCAAACCATGACAGGATCATCGACAGAGGCAGACTGTTGATATCGGTATTGAATGCGCCGGCCAGCGCCTTGGCGATCTGAATCGCCGAATACGCATCGTTGCATTGCCCGATATCCAGCAGCCGTGGCAGGTCGCCAATGGTTCCGAAGTCCAGCTTGTTGAACCGGTATTTACCACACGCCAACGTCAGGATGACACAATCTTTGGGCACTTTCTGGGCAAATTCGGTGTAATAGTTGCGGCCAGGTTTGGCGCCGTCACATCCGCCAATCAAAAAGAAATGACGAATAGCGCCGGACTTGACAGCATCGACAACCTTGCCGGCAACATTCATGACCGCATTGTGGCCAAATCCGATCGTAATGGTTTTTTCCGGTGCGTCTTCCGCAAATCCGGGAGCCGCCAGCGCCGCTGCGATAACCGGGGCGAAATTGCCGTCGGATATATGCTGCACGTCGGGCCATGCAACCACCCCGCTGGTGAACAAGCGACCTTTATAGCTGTCCTTGGGGCGCTGCAGGCAGTTTGTCGTCATGAGAATTGCTCCGGGAAAATCTTCGAACTCCTGACGCTGATCCTGCCAGGCTCCGCCGTAGTTGCCGGCGAAATGAGCGTATTTCTTCAACCCCGGATATGCGTTGGCAGGCAGCATTTCTCCGTGTGTATAGACGTTGATGCCCTTGCCTGTACTCTGCTTGAGGATTTCTTCCAGGTCTTTCAAGTCGTGTCCGGAAACAAGAATGGCCTTGCCTTTTTTCGGTGTGATGCGAACGGTTGTGGGAACCGGATGGCCGTAAGCGCCGGTGTTGGCGGCATCAAGCAGCTCCATAACTCGCAGGTTCACTTCTCCGCATTTGAGAACCATGTTCAGCAGATCGCCGACATTGGTCGGATTGCCTGCAAGGAAATTCATCGCCTCATGAATGTAAGCGTAAACCTTTGGGTCTTCCTGGCCGAGAATCTGTGCGTGATCTGCATAGGCAGCCAGACCTTTCAGCCCGTAAGTCAACAGCTCCTGTAGGCCGGTGACATCCGCGCCGAGGGTTTCAATTCGCTTCTGGATCGTAATATTTTCGCCCTGGCGGATCAGACCTTCGATTTTGTCGGCGGGAACCCACGCCGCAGGTCCGTTAAGCACTTCTGCCTTGCGGCCGGTTGTCATGCATGCCTGCTGATACAGGCCACGCGCCTTAGCTTGCATCTCGTATGC
>CAYMXC010000420.1:0-2840 GCA_964394135.1 uncultured Phycisphaerae bacterium | reverse complement strand
CCTCATCCCCCCCACCAGCAATTCCGTCCGTACGCGCGAATCAGCCAGATATTTCCTGATCTTCTCATAATGCTGCTGAGCCAGAATCTCCGTCGGCGCCATGATCGCAACCTGACGCTTGTTCGCTACCGCCACCAACGCCGCATACAACGCCACCACAGTCTTGCCAGCCCCAACGTCGCCCTGCAGCAACCGATACATCGGCCGTTCCTTCCCCAAATCCTGCACGATCTGACCCACCACTTTGTTCTGCGACCGAGTCAATGGAAATGGAAACCGACGCCGAATATGCTCGTCAATCTGCGCGCTCGATCCCAGCCGAATCGCTCCGCCCATCGACTCCAATCGCCGTCGCGAAAGCAAAATCCCCATCTGCATGAAAAACAATTCGTCATACGCCAGCCGTGTCCGAGCCTGCGACCATCGCTCCGGATTTTCAGGCTGGTGAATCCACCCGTATGCCTCCCGCAAACCCGGCAAACCCTCCACCACCGATTCACTCCAATCCTCAATAAAATTTCCGAAATCCTTCAGCCCACGCCGCACCAGTTCCCCCAAAACCCGCGACGATAACCCCGGCACCGTCGGATACACCGGCATCGTATAAGACCCCGATAAATCCCCCGGCATCGAATCGAAAAAATCGCACTGCGGATTCGTGAACATCGGTCCTTCCGCCGACATCACAACCTTTCCAGAACACCTCAGCCACATCCCCGGTTTGAGCTTGCCCGACAAATAACGGCAATTAAACCACCGAACCACTCCACTGTCCGTGTCGTCACTAATGTACGCAATCGATCGCGGCGGACGCCGAAAAAAAATGTGATCCGCCGAATCAATCTTCGCGAC
Organism: uncultured Phycisphaerae bacterium; assembly: GCA_964394135.1. GTDB lineage: Bacteria > Planctomycetota > Phycisphaerae > JAAYCJ01 > JAAYCJ01 > CAYMXC01. The sequence goes on along the minus strand of CAYMXC010000420.1, from coordinate 1,988 downwards.
GATTGTCACATCTTCGCCTTCAGCCACGTCCTTGAGCTTACGAACCTGTCCGAAGTATTCGTGCCGTCGCGGAAAATGATCCAGCAGATCACGTACCGTCTTTATGCCGACCAGACAAAACTGTTCAGCCCGCTTCGGGCCGACGCCCTTGACAAACTGAACCGATGTTTCAAGTCCTTCGGCATAACCCATTTCAATTGAACTGCCCCCTACGGGATAATCAGCGTCTCGCCGACTCGCAGGCAATCCTTGTTCGGAATCTTGTCCCGATTCGCTTCCCAGATTCGACGCCATTGATGAATATCGCCGTTGTAATACTGCCGAGCTAGCTTGAAAAGCGTATCGCCACGCTGTACAACGTGGGTCCGTCCCCCAACCGACTGTTCGGGAGCAACCGATGTTTCCGGCGCGGGCTCCATCACTTCCGTCTTCGCAGGAGTCTCAGGCGTCATCGTCGACAAGGCCGCCTTGTCTTCCGATTCTGCTTGTTCCACAGGCTGTTTCTTCTTGAATGCCTCACATCCCATCAGGGCAATGGTAAAGCATACGACAACTGACCAGGTCAAAATCCGTTTCATAGCATTCTCCTATTAATAAAGCAACGTTCCACGATTTTATATCACACCATCGCAGTACACGCAATGAGAATTCATCGGCAAGATTATCGTTATTCGATAAATTCCATGATGTTTTGTGAGACGCGAGATGATAAAATATCCGAAACAATTTCTTATGAACAGAGTCGGAGGTTTAGTGGCCGATGATTAAGGCGGTACTTTGTGATTTGGGTGATACCCTGATCAATTTCCACAACATAGATATCTTTAAAGCGTTCTTCCAGGGCGCACGGGAAACCTATGGCTATCTCGCCGGCGACCTGAACCTCAAAGTCCCTCCTTTCAGTGTCTACCGCCGTTCCCAGCATTGGGCTATTAGATGGGCATATCTCAAAAGCAAAATTACTGGCCGCGAGTTCAACTCTCTCGATATCCTCCGGCATTGTGCACAAAAATTGAACATCCCTATCCCAGAAGAAAAATATGACGAACTCGCCTGGCGATGGTACAAGCCCCTCGCCGTCCAGGCACAGGCTGACCCATTCGCAATCCCACTGCTCGAGGAACTCCAGCACCGAAATCTCAAACTCGCCATCGTCTCAAACACCTTCGTCCCACCCTGCGCACTCGACCGACACCTCCAACAGGAAAACCTCCTCAATTATTTCCCGCTTCGAATCTATTCCTGCGAAGTCGGAATGAAAAAACCACGCGTCGAAATCTTCGACCTCGCCCTGCAAAAACTCAACATAGCACCCGATGAAGCACTCTTCGTCGGCGATTCCTATCATGCCGATATCCGCGGTGCACGCCGCGCATGCATGTACGCCGTCCTCAAGGCCGTCTGGCCTAAAAAAGTCAGAATCGATTCCTCAACCTTCATCGTACATTCCCTCAGCCAAATACCACAAATTATTGATAAAATTGAAACCTTTAAAAAAACATACACATGACAAAGCCGGACCCCGACAAAATAATCGCCGACAACCGAGCTATGCACGATCAGCCGGGCTATGCCCGATTCTACGACGAAAACCTCGGCATCATCCGAAACCCCTGGGAACGCCATATTTTCTTGTCAAAGCTCTCTGACACCGTCAATCGCATCCGGCAAACCTGCCCCAACCCCCTTGACATCCTCGATCTCGGCGCCGGAACAGGTAACCTTACAATTCCACTACTTCAGCAGAACCACAATGTTACATCTGTTGATCTCTCGCATCAGATGCTTGACAGACTTCGTGAAAATTGTCGGACAAATAACATCCCAACCGATCGCCTGACTACAATCTGTCAACCCGTTGACACGGTTTTGTCTGACATGGCAAAGAACCGCCGACAGTTCCATCTTGTATGCGCCTGCTCATTCTACCACCACCTGCCGGACTACCTTACTACAATCAAAACCGCATGTCACCTCGTCAAACCAGG
>CAYMXC010000419.1:0-2841 GCA_964394135.1 uncultured Phycisphaerae bacterium | reverse complement strand
AACGGTTTGTTACTCAATATTCCTTATGTTCTCGATTTTGGCAACATAAGAACGATGATGATCAGATAACCACTCAATGACAGGAATATTCCAGCAGAAGATACGCAGCCTTATTGAGCGATTTTAAGTGTCCGATTCTTGGAATCGGGTCCCATCGAAAAGCCAGGGTGGGGATAGGGGCGGCTCGCCATCCGTTAAAGAGTTGAACTTAGAAATCCATGGGGTTCCGTTTGGTCAGGCAGTGTTATCTGAGTTTCTCAATTTGCCCCAGGAATAACTCTTTGCTCCATAAATCCAGCGAAGGTTGTTCATGTGGTCGAATGAATCGTCGAACATCTTCAGCGACCAATTTCCAGTCAAGCGAACGGATCTTGTGTGCAAGTTCCGCCAGCACCCAGTCGAGATTTGCCTCGATCTGTTTTCCCTGCCAGGGACCCATCTGATTTAAAGCTGATGAAAGAAACGAAAGATTGATCGAAATCTTTTGGCTGGTGTACCAGAGGAAGTCATACCAGTCACGCCCCTTGATATACTCCCGGCATAGTAATGCGTGAATCTTGCCGGCAAAGAGACTGGGTCTATCCTGAACTGTCACCGATGAGACAAACGGGAAGTCTATGTACTTGACTTCAAAACCGCTGTGAGTTGGCGGGTTGGTATCGACTTCGAATTTAATACGAATCTTTCGGGAGGGACCAGTCTGTCCAGCATAGTTCAGTTGAATCACCTTACCCACAGAGTCGTCTTTCAGGAAGGCTTTTTTGACGGCAATATCCGTCCTGGACCGATCGATAATTTCAATATTGTAGCCATAGGCTTTCAGTTCCTCTAAAGTCGCCTGCAGATAAGGTTTGAGTTCAAAAGCCAGATTCGGTTGCTGAAGGATAAAATCCATATCTTCGGAAAATCGATTAATCCCATGGAAGATTCGCAGACAGGTACCACCTTGAAAAGCAGCAAATTTGAAAAAGTCCGTTCGCCCCAAGGCTGCCAGTGTTACTTCCTGGGTGATCTCCCGTATCGCCTGTTCTTCCTCAAGCTCCGATTTGCATTGGTAGGAATCGAGCCTTTCCTGAATCAATTTGATACTCATTTGTGTAAATCCTTTTGCAAACCTTTCAAAAATCTTCGAACTCGCCGGCTCTGATAATTTTCCATGATCGACTCGACCGACGCGATGGAAATTGACTCAAATTCTTCCGACTCCACCCGCAAGCTTTGGATCACAGGAACAATGCCGCCCCAATCAAGTTTGTGGATATAGACATAATCAGCGAGTGCCTTGACCGGACCCGCCATTATAAACACGTTGCCATGTTCATCAGTCCGCCGTTCTACACCGGCGTACAAAACTTTTTGTGGTACTCGCTTGTAGCTGAACAACCCCAATGGGGTTTCAAAGTCCTTTGAATTTTTCAGGCTGACGCTGGTGCAGGCGAATACAGCTTCCGGAATCCAGCCATGATAACTCAACGCCGATTCCAAGCTGATGTATGATGGACCATACACCTGCTGGGCAATTGAAAAGATGTTGATCGGCTTCTTTCGATACTCTGGAGCCAGGCAATACAATCCACGGCGAATATGGACGATGTCCCCCTGGGCAATTGCCCGCTTGATCAGGGCTTGTCGGCTGTTATCACTGCCCGGCAGCAATACTGCGACCTCCTGATTGGTGAACACGCCACTCTGTGCGTTCTTAAAAAATTGTTTCGTCAGACTGTTCATATAATCTTTAAATATCCAAGATACTGTCACAATACGACAGTTTCATTCAATAATATGTTATTTCGGCAAGATAGTCAAATGAATTTGATAGATACTGTCACAAAATGACATTTTAATCTAAAATATAGATTTTATATGAATATTTCGGCAGAAAACACGCACGCCAATTAATGAGCGATTTTCAGTGTCCAGTGTCGCCTTCATATAATCGGGTCCCATCGGAAAAAAACTGAGCCGGGATAGGAGCGTACTCACCCCCTAAGAATTTTTGTTAATGGCACTTCGATTCATTCGTTGAAACTTGTTTTCCTTCCTGTTAGCATGGCTTCCATCAGCTTTGATTAGGGAGTACGATCATGAGAAAGCTTCTTTTAGGTGTGCTGCTGGTTTACTTTCCTCTTTGCTCGCTGGCGAATTCGAAAACACTTACTGTTCCGGATCAGTATCCCACTGTCCAGAAAGCCATTGATATGGCTGTTTCAGGGGACACTATCGAAGTGAAACCAGGTCTTTATAGAGAAGCCTTGACCTTTAAGGATGGGATTACTCTCACCGGCACAGATCGAGCAAAATCTATTTTAACGTTTGACACCCGAAAGTCACCTCTCCTGATATCAACAAGCTGTAACGGTGTTATTAAGAACCTGACGTTCGAGTCGGAAGGAATTAATCCATCTCCGGCTAATGAAAAGTATAATCCTCTCCTCAAGTTCATAAAAAGCTCTGTTAATGTGGAGAATTGTATTCTACAGAAAAGTTGTGGGAACGGTATCAATATTGAAAATGGAAGCCAATGTGGGGTTATCCATTGTCTGATGCAGAATAACCGACGAAACGGAATTATTGCTATTGGCAAGGGAACATCCGCCAATCTCCAGGATAACCAGTGTATTCAAAACGGCTTAAATGGTTTAGGTTTTGGAAGTGAAGCAACAGGAACAGCGACAGCCAACGAATGTCGGAATAATCAATTACACGGCATTGCCGTTTCCGACAAGGGAACAACCGCCATCCTGAAGGAAAACCGCTGCCATACCAACAGCTTTAATGGCATAATGTTCATCAATGCGAAATCGGGTAGCGTCGAGGGTAACCTTTGCCAAGGCAATCTCT
>CAYMXC010000418.1:0-2843 GCA_964394135.1 uncultured Phycisphaerae bacterium | reverse complement strand
GCAGGTTCCCGGCAGCCGATACGAGAGGTAAAAGATCAGTAATAATAAAAATTCCTGCCTGCGGATATTGCTCCTGTGACAACTAGGGTTACGGTGAAGGGTAGCAGATAAAGAAAAATCGTTATCAAGGAGATGCTAAAAATGGCTGAACCGCAAAATAACTGGTACGGTCCGCCCGCCACGCCGGTTTGCACAAAGATGGACTGGCAGGAATACAGAAGCGGAATTACCGCAGCAGACACTACCCCGGTGGGGCTATCTTCAGCGGCCTATCTGACCGCCAATTACCATCATTCGTCTTGCAAAGACAAAAACCCGATGCTGACCCCTCTGGCCCGCCTTCATATCCGGGCACTGACCGACGTCAAGGCGACAATTCAGGGTTACGTATATTTCTTCGGTCCTGGCGGAAAGCCGGGGAGGAAATATCCGACACTGATTACCCTGACCGGAACCGATGAAAGGGAAGGGCCGGGAAGTGCAGGGAAATACTTGACTGAGGTGAGTGATCCGATTGAGGCTGACGCGGACATTGAGGCACATTTTGTCGTAACCAGTCTTGGCGGGGCGTCCAGTGTGGATATTCAATATCGGTATGACAATTAACCCTAAGAATGGATAGGAGACATAACGATGACTGACGATTTGGCTGAGTTATCCGATTCAGAACTTGACGCTCAAATTCAATCCTGTCCGTCCGGCCGTCAAAAGGAAATGCTGCTACAGGAACAGCAAGATCGAGCAAACGAGGCATTAAGGGCTGAATTTTCCACGCCTACCGGAAGTTGCACTGTCAAAATTTACGGTTGGCCTGGAACAACTGGCGCTCCGGGGGTCTGCATTGGAACGCTGTATTTTACAGCCGATCCATCCGTACGGATTACCCCTGGATTCCGATATAACTGTCAGGAGGAGCGGGTTATCGACATCCATGGCAAAAAGCGAATCGCTTTTCTTATTACCACTGTCGTCGGCAATGTAGTTCTGCGAGGACACGGATTTTAAGGCGGGATTTTTGGGAGATTGAAAGATGTTAAAAGCTCCACGTAGAATATCAGGTGGCGAACTTTACGGCGGTCTAGAACCAAGTCAGATCGGTTTTAAAAACTGCAAGGTCATCGGTCCAAGTGACGATATTGTTGAAGCGTACAACTGGCTTAAAAGCACGGATCGTGATGCAGAGTTCGGTGTTGCCTCTGCGACGAATCGGCGGGTGCTGGTACTCACGCCGGGGAAATACATAAGGCCAAAGACATCGATTTTAACGCTGGATACTGAATATATCGACCTGTACGGAATGGGGTTTCCAGCCCTATATGGTGAGTCGAACGAAGATAACACACATCCCATGGTTAAACAGACTGCGTTGGATGTTCGCATATCGAATATAACCTTCCATACGCCACAGTCCGCAAATGGATGGGTTCGTCGAGGACTGGAAATTTACGACAAAACTATCAAGTCGGGCAGTACCGGGATGGTTTATTACGATGAAGATGAAGAGAGATGGAAATTGGGGCAAGTGAGTATAACCGGTGTCGCTGCTGGCGATTCTATAGAGTTCGTCAGCGGGACAGGTTTACTGCTCAGGAGATCGTACAAGATCACTGGCGTGAGTGGATACATACAGGTCGAAAATCTGCCGCAGTATGAAATTACAAATCTTTCGTACGTTATTCGCCGTTATAACGCTGCTTCTCGTTATGAAAATCTACGAATCATTAATGGCTATCATGTATGGGGATATACCGGGTCTGTTTTTGGAGAGGGTCATTTAGGGGGAACGTGGATTAATTGCCGTGCCGACGGACCATACGCATGGCGAGTAACTTCATTCAGGCATCTCTACGCGGAAATGTACAATTGTACTGCAGGCGAAGCCAGCTTCGGAGGCGACGGCTGCCCTACAGGTGGAACGGGTACTGACAATACCGTATGGTCCTATGTCAGCGGAAAATTTTACAATTGCCATTCCGGTGATACCGGCTTCGGCGGCTGCCAAAGTTTTGGAAGCCCGATCACGGAAGATGCGGAGTTTTACGATTGTACGGCGGGCGATCGATCATTCGCAATGGGTAGGGAGTGTAATGGTAAATTTTATCGTTGCGTAGGCGGTCAGCATTGTTTCGGTGGATACTCGCGGGAAATTAATAGCTTGAAGGGAAAATTCACGGGATACGCTGAGGACTGCGACGCGACGGGATCGAGCTTTGGCGGCGGGCATGCAGAAAGTTATAACTCTGGCACGCTTGTACGATGTTCAGTCCTGGCGATGGAAGATGCGATGTATCTGACCGGTGCGAAAATCAGGGATACGACTATTCAGGTTACCGGCACAAATAAAAACTGCGTATTCCTGAATGACAGTAATTCACATCTACAGAATGATACTTTGATCGCCAATGGTACAGGCAAATCTATCACTTCCGGGGCTGCTCAAAATGTGGCTGTGTCGCATTGTCGGATGAACACGGACTTCGACACGGCTTATACAATCACGAACCTTATCGGCACTCCTGGGAATGTGATCGATAGCGATGTAATCGGATTTTAATGGAGAAGTACCATGACCGAGAACCAGAAAAACAACATGATTCGGTGGGGAGAGTTCGGGTTTTACGTTGTTGCTTTAGTTGTATCCGTCACTCTGGCTTTCGGAAGTATCAAGGCACGGGTGGATATTCTGGAATCGAAAGTAAATCGGCTGGAGCGAATGGAAGAAAAGATCAATTCCATCGCCGGCGATGTTCGGGAGATTCGTGCGAAGGTGGATATCTGGCGGAAACCATAAATTTTATATTTTTAAACCTTAAACTTTTTCGAAAGGAAATTGAAATGATAGA
>CAYMXC010000417.1:0-2847 GCA_964394135.1 uncultured Phycisphaerae bacterium | reverse complement strand
AGTATCCTGGTATTCTCGAAGTCCTTTCTTGAACTCCACCAAACTTTGTCCCATGCTTCGGCCAATTTCAGGTAATCTTTTCCCAAAAACCAGGACAGCAATGATTAAGCAGACGATGATTTCTCCCGGCCCCGGCGTCCACCATCCCAAGATGAATTGATTCATTTTTAACTCCTCATCTATAAAATATTCATTATTTGAACTTAGATCAACTGTACCATTATCAAATGTAGACACAACAAAAAGTATAACAAGATGTCAGGACAAATCCCATTTCTGACTGGCAAGTTTTGTCATCAGTACTTCAATTTGCCTTACCGTCGGGCAGTTTTCCTGAAATACGACATCATGATACGGCTCAATGGCGCGCCGGCGCAGTGATGCCAAGACGTCCCGCTCCAACTGCTTGGGATCGGGAGAGCATCCGGCCTCCGCACATGCCAACAGAGCCTGGCACCATCCTTGAAGCCCATGGATAATGTCGAGCATCATGGACGATTGCAAATCCTTCGGGTGACCTGTGAATTTGACCAACCGCCGCCAAGTATCCGCCAGAGGCGGTGCCTCTTCGGATTTTATCAGCTCATACGGATCATGAATCGTAGGCAAACTTGGAACGCGATATTCTGATTTCCATTGCTTTTTCTGGATCAATTCTTGTGTCAGCCAGACTTGAACCTCGCGTTCCAAATGGCCTATGCGACAAGCATTTTTGGGTGGAACACAGAATTCCATCGTTCCACATTTGTTCAAATAGACACACCGCCGGCAATGAAACGCCTCGCACCTGCCGCACGGCAAGGAAAACTCCTTCGTCAATAACGACCGATTGGGAATCTTTAAGTCCCCCAGGATATGACCGTAGGAGGGCATGCCGCCTCGCAGTGCGGCGGGGCAGAGATAGATTTCGCCGGTTGGCCCGATTGCTAAACTTCCTATACCCGCCCCACATTCTCCGATGTGGCTCGGTTGAAAATGATCCGTAAGACAATCAACGTGATATGAACACCATGCATCATGCCGGTCGACAAGCCATTGGCCTACTTGAAAAAGTTGGTCCCGATAAACCATCAGGTCTGAATCGTCATATTGAAGCAATTCCGGGTGTCGGACCGACACAACAGGGCAGCGATTTAGGAGCGTTGAAACCAACTTGCAAAGCCGCGGCAAATCATCGCGTTTCACCCGAAGGATCGCATGCGAGCAGGGGAGACCAGCCGTTACTTTCTCCACGCAATCGCTCTCAAAGACAAGGCTGAGCCGTTTGCCCAAAGGAAAACCGACGCTTTCGGCTGGAAGGACAACGTGAGCTTCCATTTCATCGCAGAGTGATTGGTGGTCGCGTGGCAAGGCCTTTCCGTTGCCCAATATCGTACAGGTCCAAGAAAGTTCTTTGGCCATCTTAACAATCTGAGCCAATAGATCCAACGGCATTAATTGACTGTCCAAACCCCTGGTTGAATGCGGCTCGTGACAGCACGAGACGGCGTCTAAAGAAAGCATCACCCAAATTGACTTAACGCTATCCATCCGAGGCTCCGCTCCTTGTTCTAAATAGGGCATCCGGTGATATGGGTACTTACAACGTCATCCAGTTTAATTCCTTGCCGCTCTTCCAATTGCTGCCAATAATATTGATTGGCCCGCCAGCGAGCCTTGTGCATTTCGCAAATAAACGTTGCCCGCTGAAAGATGGTATCGCTATCGGCGGCGTCGTAATTAAACCCGGTACACCAAGCACATTGATCCCGCATGGGACAATCCAGGCATTCGGAAGGACTCTGTAATGATTTACGTAGGCAATGGAATGCTCGCAATATGTCCTCGTTGTAGCCATCGTAAATGGTGCCCGTCGGCCGGCCAGGACGATTGCCCATACAAAACCCCTGAAACCGAAGGCACGGGTACAGATTCCCTTCGGCATCGACGGAGACCATTTTTCCCGAACCGCACCAATTTTTGTCGTCCTCCTCTTCCCTCGGCTTAATGGGATTGGGAACCCAAAAAAGATTGCACTTATGGGTTCGCCAAAACCCTCTGTCAATGGCAGTATCCGCCAGTTTCTTTAGTTCCGATTCGTACAATTCCGCATCCCCAGCCTTCCAGACGTTTTCAAAGACAGCGTTGGCAGCTACACTCTTGACGCCCAATTCCCACACATGAACGATACTCTCGCAAACATAAGGCAAATCATCGCTGCTGAAGGTGATCTTGGTTCCGGCATTGGGATATTGCTGTATCCACAATTTTACATTTCTGGCCACCACATCGTACGAGCCGGTGCCGTCAGCAAAGATACGAGCTCGGTCATGCTTTTGCTTGGTACCGTCGATGGTAATTGCCGGGTACGAATGTCCCCGATTTGCCCACAAGAGACGCTGGAACTTTTCGGTATGGTACAGCGTCCCGTTCGTGGAAAACATGAACATGTAAGCCGACTGCCAAGGATGGCCGGGTTTGTTTCGCAGTTGATCTTTAAAGTACTCCGTAACCTCCGTCATCAAATCCACTTCCAAGGAGCACTCACCGCCGGTAAACTCCAGGACAATGCCCTCACTCGGCTCAGGTTGCGAAAAGAAAAAGTCCACAGCCCGGAACGCCACGTTACGCGACATTGGATGATGAGGATTCTTGCCCAACTGATAGCAATATCTGCATCGAAGGTTGCACTGCTCTGTCAGAACCAGCGTGCAAAACTGCGCCCGGCCTTCCATGTATTGTCCTAATCCCTTTCCAAGGGAATATTCCACAGCATTTTTCACACTTACACCTCTCCGATCAACTCACATGCAAGAACAGCCTCCACGCTGCATGAGATAGACTTTGTTGTCTTCGACATCCACCCGA
>CAYMXC010000416.1:0-2848 GCA_964394135.1 uncultured Phycisphaerae bacterium | reverse complement strand
TGCAATCGGTCCTGGAAAATTTTCTGGCAATTACTGAGCATCGCCGCCCGGAACGAATTTTGTATTATGCATCGATGACACCCGATTTACTGGACCGCGTTATCCGACACATCGGAACAAAAGACGTCGAGGGTCACTACGGCATGATGCAGGCCGATTATATTCCCATCCCACTGAGTAAGACTCCGACCCCGCCTGATTATTTTTCGCTGTACTGGAAAGATGAAAAACTGCCGGAGGGAACTCGTATTAATGATCTCGGCGTGGCAGAGGTTCCCAGCGGATTTTATCACTTTACCGGCTATGTTTCCCCCTTGAGAAACGCGACCAGCATCAAGGAAATCGAAAATTATCCCTTGGAAACAATAAACGATCTGATCGATCTCCCCGCACTGGCGAAAGCAGTGAATGCGACCAGGCAAAAAGGCAGAATACCTCGCGGCTCGGTTGGCGACATGTATGAGACTGCCTGGCAGATTCGGGGTTACGAGGAGTTTCTGGCAGACATGATCGAACGCCCAGCCTGGGCCGAATGTCTGCTTGACCGAATCGCAGAGCAAAACCTGCTTCGCGCAAAAGCCTATGCTGCCGTCGGCTGTACATGGATTCAATGCGGTGACGACGTTGCTAATCAGAAAACATTGATGTTCAGTCCGCCGATGTGGCGAGATATGATGCTCTCGCGGTGGAAAAAAATCTGGCAGACAATCAAACAGATCAATCCGCAAGTGAAAATCTGGTACCACAGCGATGGAAACATCTTCGATATTGCCGGTGAACTGATCGAAGCGGGAGTCGATATCCTCAATCCCTTGCAGCCCGAATGTTTGGACTTGGAAGAGATTTACCGTCGCTACGGCCGACGAGTTACCTTCGACGGATGCATCGGCACGCAATCGACCATGCCCTGGGGCTCGCCGGCGGACGTCAGCAATCGTGTCAGGGAAGTGATCGACCGTTACGGCCAAAACGGCGGATTGATTATTTCCCCCACGCATATTCTTGAACCGGAAGTGCCGATCGCAAATATCGACGCCTTTTTCGACGCATGCAGAGAATATGGCACCTTTGAATAACGAGTTAGCTCGTCTCGATCAGTGAGCCTTCATCGTTGTCGCAGCGGTCGCCGTTGCTGTAGTTGTTGCAGTTGTAGTAGTTGGTTTGGGCTTCGGCCCAATGACCATCACACGAATAGTGGATTTAGGGACTGTTAGCATAAAGGCTGACGGATCAAATTTTACGACGGGATTCGATTTCCAGTCTATAGTCGCCGGCTGACCCGGCTCGTTGGTATCGGTAAGAGTAGTCGAACCCTTCAAATTGCCCAGTGTCCAGATGACAACGTCCCTGTCGGCCAGATTCAGGTTGATCAATCGAAGTGAAGCCGTCCGTGAAGACTCGTTGCTGAAATTAAGCCCCCAGATAGCTACCTGCCCGGTTTTGGTATCACGCGTAGTATAAACACGAAAGAGATCGCCGTCGGTATAGGAGTCCAGCAACACGTCGCCCATCCATTGCATAAGACCTTTAAACGCCTTGTAGCCGACCAGTTCCGTGCCCGACCGAATATCGGCAGGATAGATAAAGTAATGGGCGGCCTTGAGCTTAAGTTCCGCAAAAGTGAAAATGGTTTCCACAACAGCCAGTGCCTGAGCCATCCGCCGTTCGGCAGGCTGACTGACAGACTTATGATGGCTGGGATTCCATTCGCTTGCAACCAAATCAATTTTGGCCGGATCGCGCCCACCGGCCTTAATCGCATTACAGATATAATTTCGTGCTGCCGTTTGATTGGCCTTGATGTCATGCAAATAAGTCTCCAGTTCTTTGACCCCGGAAACCGTTCCCATAGAACCGTAAGGATGATAGCTGATAAAATCCACAGGCGCAGGGCAATCCAGAACCGCTTTGAGCTGGGGATTGATCACCATTTTTTTTGTATCGTTATCCCACACACGGCCCAGCGTAACGCATGGACCGACCTTGATCGAAGGATCCTGTGCCCGCATCACGGATATGATAGCGACATATCGATTACGATATTCAATGGGCGAAAGAATTTCGATAGGTCCATATTGAACCTCCGGCCCATTGCCGATCTCCCAGTATAGAACTTTTTCCGTGCGATCCTCGCCCATTTTCAGTATTCGATTATAGTTGCTTTTGGTCTCCCAGTTGGCGATTTCATTATATATCCTCAGATCCTCGCCGGCCGTCGGCGGGTGGTTCAGATCATAATGCTGAAGGATATTGTTTGTGTAGCGAACCCAGTCGGCCGCCAGAGTTTTCAGAACTTCCAACTTTCGGTTGGTATAGAGAAAATCCCAGCTGTAATCATTTCCGATACCACGGATATTGACAGTCAGAAAAACTGCTGCGTTCAGATCGCGGGCTTCGCGGAGAAATTGCAGAACAGGCAGATTGGGCTGACCGCGATCACCGACGTAATATCCACTGCGGGTTTTCCAGTTGTACGTATCGGCGAAAAGTCCATCGGCCATACCACGCAAACTTGCCCCCCTGCTGATTTCCAGAGTTTTCGGCAAACTGAACTTAGCCTCCGTCGGCGGCCTGGAGCCTCGCGTCTGACCCCGAATCCATGGGCTGATGGCAATGCCGTCGGCACAGTCGATGGTATAAACGACCGGCCGGGTTGCGGCTGGTCGTGTCACCGGACGCAAGACCGGTTGGCTGACTGGGGCCGGTTTAGCAGTCAATCCCGATTTCATCGGCAAAAGAATCAGCAAAACTGTCAGCAAAAATTTTTTCATTAAAATGCCTTTGTCATTACTGTATTTACGATCGGGGTTTCCCGCCGGTTCGTACCTATTCTTCCGTTGCCTGCAGT
>CAYMXC010000415.1:0-2862 GCA_964394135.1 uncultured Phycisphaerae bacterium | reverse complement strand
AGGAACTAAGTCCAGTTTGCCCGCCGCGCTCTTGGAAAAGTCCAGAATATCATTCAATATATACAGCAGGGAATCCGCGGAGCTCTTAACCATTTCCAGATATTCACGTTGCTGGGCAGGCATTTCCATATCCAAAGCCAGCTCCGTCATCCCGATAATCCCGTTCATCGGCGTCCGAATCTCATGCGACATATTCGCAAGGAATATCGATTTGGCTTGACAGGCGGTCTCGGCGGCCTCACGAGCATTGACAAGTTCAGTAACGTCTACAAACGATTCGATCCCGCCTATAACATTGCCCTCATCGTCATGAATATGGTCGGCGCTCTTCAGGATCGTCAATCGTCGGCCGTCCTTGGCCACTATCACACATTGCTTTTTAACAATCCGTTCCTTGCGGCTGGGATCGAACAAACCGCAATGATCCAGGCATGGACTACCCCTCAGAATCTGACAACTCTTCCCGACCACTTCCATCTCGGAAAAACCGGTGGTGGCGCAGAACGATTCATTCACGCTCGTAATGGTCCCCTTGGAATCGACCGTGAAAATGGCGGTAACCGCAGTGGATAATATCTTTTCCTGAAATGCGTTGGCCTTTTGCAACGCCTTTTCCCGAAGCAACAGATCCTGACTTACACGCTCTGCTTCTTTTCTCGCAAGAACCAGTTCGGTCACCTTGATAATATTGAGAAGCAGTCCTTCATAACGACTTTCATGGAAGATCGGCTGAAGACGTATGATCACCTCATCGTCACCCAGGGAACGTTGCAGAACCATCGCATTGTCGCATAGATTTTCACGAGAATCTCCCATATCGCCCAGCGAAGATCGAATCATATCGAAAAAAGCAACATCCTGAAGCTTCCTGCCGATAACGTCCTGCCGACAGCGATTGATCCATCGGCACATGTAATCATTGATCTCCACAATCTCGTTATTGGCATCGGCAAACACGACTCCTTCTTCCATGCCCGAAATCATCGCGGACAGTTTCGCAGCTTCCCGATGAATAGCTTCCTCTGCCTCTTTTCGATCCCGGATATCTCGGACAACCGACAAAATCCGCTCGCATCCCCCGATCATCGTTCGTTTCATGCTGACTTCGATCCAGAATTTTTGACCGGACTTGTCCTTGGCACGCCATTCGAAAAACAAAGGTCGGCCCTTAGACGCAACACGAACTTTTTCCATGGCATCGTTGAAAGTATAACCCGGTTCGCTGGAACATGTCAGCTCAAATCGTACACCGAGCATCTCTTCCCGAGAATAACCAAACATCTCGCAAGTCCGTCGATTCACGTCGATAATGATGCCGGTTTCTAAATCACGAACAATGATGGCATCATTAACTGCATCGAAAATGGACTGGTAATTGATCTCCGAGATTCTGCTTGCCTCCTCCGCACGCTTGCGGTCGGTAATATCGCGGCAATTGACAACGATCCCGTTAATGGTAGGATCATTGAGAAGATTATTGCCCACCGCCTCGAAAAACAGCCACTGGCCTGTCGCACTTCGAACGCGACACTCGTAATACGGAGAAACGCCGCCATGGGCGATAATATCCGCAAAACCCCGGCGGGTTTTCTCCACGTCGTCGGGGTGAATATACGAAAAAATATTTCGATCAATCTGTTCCTCGAGTTTATAACCCGTTACCCTCGTCACCGATGGGCTGATATATGTAATATTGCCGTTCACATCGAAAATATACACCATGTCGCTGGAATGCTGAACCAGCGAGCGAAACCATCGTTCTTTGTTTTCCACTTCCGCCCGCGATCGTTCCAGCGCGTCGAGCATTCGATTTACCTGGCGGGTTAAATGCGATATTTCGTCTTTTCCCGAAACCGCAAGTCGAACCGAAATAGCATCTTTCGACCCGATCGTGCCGACATCCTTGCTTAAACGCGAAAGACGCGAAAGCAGAGATTTTTCCAGTAAAATCGCCACCACCAGACAGAATACCAGACCGCACCCCAAAAGGGAAAATATGGAATACCACATGCTCGCCTGGCTCGAACGGGCTATGTCACACGGCGAGTCCACCTGCATAATCAGACTCGGTCGACCGGCCCAATCCTTGAGAGTGGTGTATCCAGAAATGGTGTTTTCATCGCGAAATTGCACCACGACGGCCTTCTGCGGGTCATCCCGCTTCCAGTCCCAGATTCCCGCCGGCAGGCTCGAATCTACCAAACTGTGGATGGTAATTTGAAAGTCGGTTAATTTAATCAGCTGCTCTATGCTCTCCGGACCAAAAAATCGGGCAAAAATAATCGACCCGCGGATCGGACCTTCCCCCTGGCTGGTGAGAATGGGACGCGAGACCAGAAGCATAGGGCCTTCCGGAATCATCACCAGACCGGTGTGAGTACTTTTTTCATCCTGATGATGCAATAAAGGACTGCCAGGCCTCAGAAGGTTCAGAAGCCCCGAAGGTACCGCAACCTTTGTTTTCGTATTCAAGTCACATCCCCCGCCCCACACTACCTTTTCATTGTTGTCAATAAAGAGCATGGCATTGAGATTCAGTGCCGCGATGGAAGAATCAGTGAGGTTGGAACGGATGTAAGCCTCATTCTTATCCACTACAAACTTATAGGTATCATCCCACATCGCCCAGTCCGCAGTCAGCGTATTCAACTGATCGATGGTTTGATAAAAAAATTTCACCGCACGTTCGGTATTCTGGCAGGCGATTTTGGTTTGGATTTCGTTCAGATCGTTCAGAATAATCTTTTTATAGAAAACATGGAGGACCCCGATCATTCCCATCAGGGTAAGAACAATAATCAGAAGTGTTTTTTTCCGCAATGTCATCTCTGCCTGTCACTTTTTTTCAAAACAGCCTGATGC
>CAYMXC010000414.1:0-2878 GCA_964394135.1 uncultured Phycisphaerae bacterium | reverse complement strand
TAATCATAAATCAAATCCTTGTTTATAAAAGCTGGTAGACGCGGCCAAAAACAGATCTCTGTCCGCGAAAACCAATAACAATCAGATTTTTTTATATAATTTTTCCACAGATTTTTCTATAACGCTCTGAACCCTGGGCGAGAAACGCGCGGGCCGATTAAAGGTTTTTATCGAATCGGTCGGTTCATATCCGCCCTCGATCAAGGCCTTGGGAGTCGGAACATAGCCGATACACCCGTTGGCAAAGGCTGCGATGAAACTCCGCATCGGCTTGAGATTCTTTTTAATTGCAAGACCGATTTCGCACATGATCTCGCCGGGCAATCCGACGAAATAAATTCCTCCGATGCAAAGCACCTGAATTTCACCTTCGACCCATGGCTTGAACTTTTTGCCCTCGACGATTTTCAAAGAATCCTTAGCCCATTTCAGCAGACCTTTTTCCCATAAGATCATCAACGGCGACTGGTTTTCTTTTTTCGCCTGTTTGTATTTTTCAGTCTGCAGGGCGACTTCTTTTTTAAGTGACGCGACGGACATGGGACGTTCCAACGGAAATCGGATCGTGTCCGAAACACTTCCCAGGCAATTATTCCTGTGAGTTTTGATTTTTTTCGCAATCCGAATCACTTCCCGCCCCAGTTCGGTGCCCGCCTTCAGGACGGCTTTGGATGTTCCGCCGCCAAAAGTCTTTGGTTTTGGGCCTTTCACAAAACACGGGCGAACGTCCCCGCAGGCGCCGTTCGTAAAAAGTGCGATCGACTCTTTGAACGCCTTTTCCACCGTCTTCTGAGTCAATCCCGGATAGTCGGGAGAAATCATCTGCCCGCCCCAGACAGTCGGATGGCAGGAAAAATTGATCAAAATCGCCTTGGGGCGATTTGCCAGATCGTCGATCCGAACCACTCCCACTTCGTGATCGCACGGGCCATGAGGGTTCGGTGCAAACTGCAGGCCTTTCGGAGTCATCAGCCGACGATTGATATTGATATAAGATTTTCCGCTCGCCACTCCCAGCTGAACCGGCTCGAGATCATCGCACGCAGCCAGAACGACCGCGATCATTTTTTCCGTCAGGGTTCGGATGTATTTTTTATCCACCACGGAAAAGTCGTTGATGTTATCCAAAACCGCAGGACCGCAATGGGTATGCGTGGCGGTCACCATGATATTCCAGGGTTTGAGCCCCTTGCATTTTTTGATTATGCCTTTTCGCACCTTATCGGTTATTTGCGAAGTGACTCCCAAAAGATCGCTGGTCAGCAAGACACATCGCTCGGATTCATTGTCAAAAACCAGGGCTTTGGCGTAGAGCCGTTCGAAAATTCCCTCCGAAACCTTATCACGTGTATAGCCCTGAAGCCAGCCTCCAACTTCAGGCGTAATATCAATCTTCGACACACCTGCTTTCATCGTATTCATATATCGTTCCAATAAATCATGTAACGCGCAACGGCAGCAAATTATTATGCTAAGTAACCGCCCGGTGACTTACCGATAAAAGCCGCCGGGCTGTTGATGAAAGATTATACATCCGCAAACCATATAAAACCAAACGATTTTATCCTGCTGATTTTCACCTTCCCCCAAATTTTTCATTAGGCAAATCGCGGCAAACCTTATATCTTATATTTCATATGATTGACTGGATTGGAATAGTTCAAGAGGTTCGTCTGTTTTACCAAAAAATGAGGAGAATCAAATGACAATCTATGCCGATAATTCACAGGCACAGGCCATTCTGGATTCCGCATCGAAGCGGGGACTGGCCGCGGACAAACTGACGGATGCACTGAAATCCCTGGCGATCGAGACGCCGTCATGGGCCTTTGCCGACGGTGGTACGCGGTTTGGAAAATTCTATCAGCCAGGTGCAGCGACAACGATCGAGGAAAAACTTTCCGACGCCGCTATTGTCAACCGACTGACGGGCATCTGCCCGACGGTGGCGGTTCACGTACTGTGGGATTTCCCAAACGGCGCCGATAAAAAAATTGCAAAATACGCGGAAAAACTGGGCGTGCGGATCGGAGCGATCAATCCGAACGTTTTTCAGGATCAGGCCTACAAGTTCGGCAGTCTGACCAACAAAAGCGACAAGATTCGCCGGCAGGCGATCAAACATTGCATCGACAGCGTCAAGATCGCTAAATCGCTTGGCAGTTCGATATTGTCGATCTGGCTGGCAGACGGCACCAATTTTCCGGGCCAGGAGGATGTCATCGATCGCCGCACGCGGCTGATGGAATCGCTGGCGGAAATCTACAAGGCCATGTTCCCGGGGCTGACCATGGTGCTGGAATACAAGCCTTTCGAGCCGGCCAGCTATTACACCGATATCGCCGACTGGGGCATGAGCTTCGTTCTCTGCCGACACCTCGGCAGGCAGGCCAAAGTTCTTGTCGATATCGGCCATCATTACCTGGCCCAGAATATCGAGCAGATCGTCGCCTGGCTGATCGAAGAAGACATGCTCGGCGGATTCCACTTCAACGATCGCAAATACGCCGATGACGACCTGACCACGGCCAGCATCGATCCATACCAGATGTTCCGTATCTTCAACGAGATCGTCACCGCCTCGCAGATTCGCAACAAAAATCCGAAGATTGCATACATGGTCGATCAGTCGCACACGCTCAAACCCAAAATCGAGGAAATGATCCAGACTGTTGATACGATCCATCAGATTTATGCCAAGGCCCTGCTCGTGGACCGAAAAGCACTGCGGGACGCCCAGGCGAAATCCGATATCGTCCGGGCAGAGGAAATTCTCCGCGACGCCTATCTGACCGACACCAGGCCGCTGATTGGATATATCCGATCTTCGATGGGACTGAACCCTGACGCGCTGGCCGCCTATCGCGAAAGCGGCTAT
>CAYMXC010000413.1:0-2880 GCA_964394135.1 uncultured Phycisphaerae bacterium | reverse complement strand
GCTTCACCTGAACCCGCTTGATCTGCGACCGCGGGCGATTGCGGTTCAATTCATCGGCAATTCGGTCTACCAATTCTTTCTTCGTAATAGTATTCATACATCAAACCCCTATAGCTAAGTTGCTTGATTGAAAAAACGAAAATACTAACTATCTCTTATTGACACGTCAAGAGCCAAATCACCCAGATATGAAACTTTGTTTACTAACCCTTGACCGATTTGCTGAACGACAGTTCTTCGCCTGTACCGTTCGTGAAAATTATAGTAACGTAAAGGAAATGGCCAATCAAGAAAAATCTTTTGTAAATTTTGTATTGCCAAACCGTTGTGGGATAGAAACCACGAAACGATTATCCGCCGAAACCTAATGCATAATAATGCATCACAGGCTAACGAACTTGATTCATTTGAGAGGTTTGATAACTTTAAAAGGTCCTACAAGAAGTTATGGGGCCAAAAAACTGTCCGTCGCACTCACCGGCATCTCCTGCCCGCTGTATTTCCGAATCTGGCCAGCCTGCCAGATATTGTCCTGCTGCGGACCAAACATAGCTGTCCTTTGCCAGGTCACCCGACCGTCAAGTATCAAAATATTCTGCCCCTTCATGCCATGATTGACCGAAACATCCCTGCCTGTTTTTAACTCAGGATTCAACTGATCTTTGACCAGCAGAGGTGTTCGATCCGCCATCACAGGCATGTTCTGCGCCTGCTGCCAGCGAAGTTGTAGCTCACCAGGTTTAAAGTGCCTGTCGCCGTTGACATTCTGGAAACTATAGGAAACCACAGAACCGGCCGGAAAATCATCTAGGGCTGTTAAGTTCTTGATTTTAAAGGGCTTGCTGCCGTCTTCCGGGCAAACCAGAAGCTCAGGCGTCGAATACCCGCCCTTGACCAGCAGATACAAATTGGCGCGGCGCGGTTGCTTCTGAGATGAATCATACCACGGACTGTTCGATGCAACGTTTGCTACAGGAAGTTGATTGTAATAATCGTTGGCGTAAGACAAAATCCCCTGGCCCAAAGCACCAAGCTGACCCTGACACAGGACCTTCCTCGCCTGCTGGCGGGAATAATTTGTCGATAATAAAACGGCAGAGGTAATCAAAACCACTGCCGCCGCCGTTGCCATAAAATCCACAAATCTATTGAAAATAATGCGATGCCGCGAAGGTGCAACCGGCGTATATTCCTGTAAAAGAGTTTCAACAGTATGCTTCTGTAAGCGCAGAGTCGATAAGATCCTATCTTCCAGATCTTCAGGCACGTCAACTTCATACGCCGCTAATGGTGTGAGAACGATTTGATCCGGATTCAGACGTTCGTCGTCGTTATTGGGTCTTATCGGATTCATATCTCTTCCATACCTCTCCAAACGTGGCAACCGCTTTGTGAAGCCGTGACTTCACGGTCCCCAGCGGAATTTCCAGTGTTTCTGCTATTTCCTTGTAAGGCAGCTGATCGTAGTACGCCAAAATCAATATCTCCCGTAATGGCTCCGGCACCTCCATCAAAGCCTCTTTGATCTTTTCCGTCGTCTCCTGCTCGATCATCTGGCGGTCCGGAGGACTGGGCAAGCCCGGAGTCAAATGTTCCAGGGGCACATCGTGGTCTTCATCCGAGTTGCGAACAAAAATCTGTCTTCCGTTGCGCCCCGCCGACCGCAGTGCGTCGCGTGCGCGGTTGGCCGCGATCGAATAAAGCCATGGCCGAAACCGTTTGCTCGGATCGAACGTGCCGGCCGAGCGATACATTTTCATAAACACATCCTGAATCAAATCTTCCGCCAGATGCGTATGTCCGGTAAAGCGCACCAGAAAACGAAAAATTTGTTTGTAATAGCGATGGACCAGAACATCAAACGCCGATCCTTCACCTTCTACAAAACGAGCAAATAACTGCTCGTCAGTCATGTTTGTTTCGTTATCTATCATTAGTACGTAATAAATCCCTTTCGGGTTCCCACTTTATTGTAGCGTGAATAACCCGTGTTCGCCGCATCATTTATAAGAATTTCAATACTGCAGAGCAATTTCTTTCCATAAATCCTCACCAGCCTGCAAAAAAAAGCGCACTAAAACTGAACCAAAACCGTACCATTTTTAGAATCATAAAATATTCATAAAATCCGCCCAACTATTGATTAAGGTAAAAATACTACTAAAATTAAAACGATGAAACGACAATATCAGATAGGTCAGGTTTCCTACCTCAACGCCTGCCCACTGGGCCATGGCCTGGAGGAAAACAGCGCACTGAAAGTGCACCGAAAACCGCCCAGCCAGCTTTGTGAAATGCTTAACAGCGGCCGGGCCGATGTCGCCCTAGTCCCGGTCGTCGATTACCTGGCGAACAGGCACCGTTGGCGGGTAGCGGTGCCGTATGGGATCTGCTCGAAGGGGAAGGTCTGGACAGTGAGGATTTTTTCGCCCGTTCCGCTCGATCAGATTAATGAAGTTACGGTTGACGTCGATTCGCATACCTCGGTGCAACTGACTCGGGTGTTGTTTAAGCGCATTCAAAATCGCGAGCCGCGACTGGTGGTCGGCGATTTTTCCATGCTTCCGAAAAAAATCGACCAGCCGACGTTGCTGATCGGCGATAAGGCCTGGCGGATGAAGGAAGCACCGTTTATTTATGATCTTGGCGAGTTGTGGTATCAGGAATTTCACTTGCCGTTTGTCTTGGCGTTGTGGGTCAGCCCGGGCGAGGCGCCGCAGGCGCTGAAGTAGATTCTGATTGCCGCGGCGGAGCGGAATTTGGCCCAGACTGCCCAGATGGCCGAGATTTACGGACCATCACACGGGTTTACTATTCCCGAGGCCAAAGAATATTTCGAGCGGGCGATTTTTTATCGCTTTGGATCGGATGAAATGGCGG
>CAYMXC010000412.1:0-2896 GCA_964394135.1 uncultured Phycisphaerae bacterium | reverse complement strand
CATATCAGTTCCGTAACAGGTGAAAAACTGACGGAACGGCAGGTGGTCGAGGCCGTCGGCCGGATCGGTCAGCGGATCGGCGTTACAATCGACAGCTTTTCTGTCCAACCACGATGGTCTGATCCACCCTGCTATGTGCTGACGGTGGAAGCGTCCGTCGTTCAAGGTAGACTGGATCAACTGGCTAAAATGTTCGATGAAATCCTTGGCTCGATCAACATAGAGTACCAGGCCAAACGTTCGAGCCTCCGCCTTGGAGCGGCAGTGGTGGCAACGGTTCCTGATGGGTATTTCCGACGCGACGATATGGAGCGGTTGGCGTCCATGGGCAGAAGCGAACAGTACAAGCGGAAATTTTTGATACCGGAACTTCTTCGATAACATTAAAGCGACGAACGGTTTTGAGACTTGTCGAACAGGAACGTAGAGTTTATAATCTGAATTAATAGAATTAGAATGGAACGGCCTGTCATTCTTTTAAAACCGGGAAAACCATATGGCAGATGAGATCCTTTTAAAAAGTGGGAAATTCAAGGTAGTTCATCGAATGATCGACGTCGGAAGCGGCGAACCGACTTCGAAAGATCTGATCATTCACCCAGGAGCGGCGGTTGTTCTGCCCATGCTGGACGCGGAGCGGGTGGTTATGGTGCGCAACTGGCGGTGGTCGATCAATCGCGAATTGCTTGAACTTCCCGCCGGAACGTTGGAACCTTTGGAAGAACCGGAAGATTGTGCCTACCGGGAACTGGAAGAAGAAACGGGATATACGGCCGGAACCATCCGTCCGCTGTGTCGCTTTTATACCTCGCCCGGACTGTTGACGGAGCTGATGCATGCATTTGTAGCCAGCGATCTTACCGCAGGCGAGCAGCACCTGTCTAACGATGAAAAAATCCGTGTAGAAATCATGTCGTTCGCGGAAATCGATCACGCCATCAAGGTTGGCCGGATTATGGACGGTAAAACTCTTGCAACGTTTCTCTATTTTCGATTGATGGAGAAATTATGAGCTGGCGGGATCGACCTTACCCACAGGACGAATCATCTGGTTATGATGATGGGGAAAGTATCGGAATGGGATTTCCGAAGCCCACGCCGTATGTCAAATATCTGTTGCTGGCGAATATCGGGATTTTTGTTCTAACTTCCATCGTACAAAATCGAATTGAACTTCTTTTTGCACTGTTCGGGGCAATGGGGTGGGAAAGCTTCATCCAACCCTGGCGGCTGATCACATATCAGTTTCTCCACGGCAGCGTGCAGCACATTTTCTTTAACATGCTCGGAGTTTATTTCTTCGGCCCGCCTCTGGAACGATACTGGGGTTCGCGACGATTTTTATTTTTCTATTTGACCTGCGGCGTTGGCGGAGGGTTGGCGTTCATCCTTCTGAGTACACTTTTAAATATGCCCGTTCCGATTATCGGGGCAAGCGGCGCAGTGCTTGGTTTACTGGCAGCATGCGCGCTGCTGTTTCCCCGCATGATCATCATTCTTATGGTGTTTCCAGTTCCTATCCGAATCGCAGTGATTCTCTTGATCAGCCTGTATTCTCTGAGTGTTTTACGCGACCGCGATCTGGCTGACGCCTGTCACCTGGCAGGCATGGTCACCGGTTTTATCTATGTCTGGGCCGGCCCGTACTGGCAGCAGCTTGGGGCAAATCGGCGGCGGGCAATGCGTCAAAAACTGATCGATCAGGAACCGGAAGATCAGCGCCGCGTGGACCAGATTCTGGACAAGGTTCATCAGCACGGCATTCAGAGGCTGACCTGGAAGGAAAAACGAACCCTGCGTGCCATTACCCGCCGACAGCAGTTACGTGACGATTTACGGAAAAAGTTCAAATAATCGAATCCACCGGAAACCTTGACTTCTTTGCCCGCTTTGACTATCCTGTCTTTTTTATCGAGGGAATAACCGTGGCCAAAAGTGAAGTTGCTTTTCAACAGTGCATCAACCCCGCATGCCGGGCGACCTTTGGAATCGACGAGATTATTTTTTCCTGCCCGAAGTGCGGTGAACTGCTGGACGTTCAATATTGCTGGGACAAGATCAAAGTACCCCGCTCGCTGAGTTTTTTTGAAGAACGCTGGAACACCAAGGCCAGCCCTTACGATTTTTCAGGCGTCTGGCGATTTCGGGAACTGCTACCTTTCGCTGCGACAAAGGACATCATCACGATCGGCGAAGGCAGAACAATCCTCCAGCGGGCGGATCTGCTGGCCAGGCACATCGGACACAAACCTGGAAAACTTTTCCTGCAATACGAAGGGATGAACCCATCAGGCAGTTTTAAGGATAACGGAATGACGGCTGCGTTCACCCTCGCCAACCATCTGGGCAAAAAACGAGTCGCCTGCGCCTCTACGGGCAACACCTCGGCGTCACTAGCGATGTATGCCGCCCTGTCGGGTTTGATGCAGGGGATCGTTTTCATCGGATCGGGAAAAATCGCATACGGTAAACTCTCTCAGGCTTTGGAATACGGCGCCCTGACGCTGCAGATCCAGGGCGATTTCGACGCGTGCTTGAAACAGGTACGCCTGGCGTCGGATCGTCTGGGGCTCTACCTGATGAACTCGGTCAATCCCTTCCGGCTCGAGGGACAGAAAACGATCATGTTCCGCATCCTCGAAGCCCGCGACTGGGAAGTGCCGGACTGGATCATCGTTCCCGGCGGCAACCTTGGCAATTCCAGTGCGTTCGGCAAAGCCTTCGACGAATTGTTCAAACTTGGCCTGATCAAAAAAATTCCACGCATCGCCATCATCAACGCCACGGGTGCCAATACACTCTACGATCTGTTCGAAAAGAAGGGGCTTCGATGGAACGGCGGCAACCCGCACAACGAGCCAATCAAAGCGTATTACGCAAAAAGCGCTCGCGACAC
>CAYMXC010000411.1:263-2903 GCA_964394135.1 uncultured Phycisphaerae bacterium | reverse complement strand
GTTTTGGCTTGCAGAGATATAATAAGTGCTCCCTTTAAGTAGTTGCAGTTTAAAGTGAAAGGCGCTTAAATTGAAGTATTGCTATGGCTGCCAGAGATATAAAAACGCCCCCTGCTGCTGCATGAAGTCCGGAACTTGAACGTTGATCACTCCCGATTGCTTCATCTGCGGCTGAACAGGTTCACTGGCGGCATAGATGCTGCCCTGATACTTCACCGGCCGATGATACATTACTACCTTCGCCTTGCGAACTCCCGCCAGTTCTTTCGCACGCGTAATCGCGTCTTCCAGACTGCCGACACGATCGATCAGGCCGAGCTTCTGCGCCTGTCGGCCCGAATAAACCCGACCGTCCGCCAGTTCGCGAATCCGTTTGGAGTCGAGTTTCGGACGCGCCCGACTGACTACGGTCAAAAATCCCTCATAAAATTCGTTGATCATGTCCTGGAAAACCTGACGTTCTTCCGGCTCCATCGGCCGAAACGGTGAACCAGCGTCTTTCTTCTGGCCCGATTTGATCGCATCCGTCGTAATACCCACCTTGTCCAACAGTCCCTTGGCATTAATCGTGAGCATCACCACACCGATACTCCCCGTGACAGTGCTCGGCTCCGCGACAATTTCATTTGCGCCGCATGCCACGTAATATCCTCCGCTGGCAGCTACGTCCATCATAGCCGCTACTACAGGCTTGGCCGGCCGGCACCGCACCGCATCGCCCGACCGAACCTTCAAAACCTCGTGATAAAGAATATCGCTCGCCGTTACCGATCCGCCAGGCGAGTTGATCCGCAGCACTACCGCCTTGACAGACGGGTCTGCCGCAGCCTTGGTCAGCTTTTCTACCACCAGGGCCATCTTGTTCTCGCCTCCGCCCAGAAGCGACGCTTCACGGGCGTTCAGGATGGTTCCGTCAATATCCACCAGTGCAATCTTCGGCAGCAGGACGCCATATTCTGTCGCCACCACCGTTTCCTCCAGCCGGTCACTGATTGGAATCGGAGTCACCTTGTAAGCTGTCGGCGCGCAACCCATAATCCAAATTACTGCCGAACCGAACCATCCGATCAAATGTATTTTTTTCATACGCATTCCTTTTCGTTGATTTCCCTTGTTGGGCGTAACTTCCGTTTTCATTCGCTTACGGCTTTTCCAGACATGTGCAGATCAACTTTCCGCAACCAGGACACCCCGAGCCGTATTTCTCCTGTACCGCATGATCAAGATCGATCCCTTCCACGTTCGCCAGCGTTACCAACCAGGCGAAAACGTCGGCAAATTCCTTCGACTTTTCTTCCCGTGTCCCTTCACCGATCGCCGATGCCAGTTCTCCAATTTCTTCCATAAACCAAATAAACGTACCTGCCGAACCGCGTTTCCGGTCCTTTTCCGAATACATTCGATCTATAAATTTCTGAAATTCATGTATTTCCATCCATCTGTCCTTTCTATCCTGTATGCACGCCAACACTTATAGGCTGGCATCTTTTGTCGTATATTATAAGCTCAACGGTCCGAATGTGGTAAAAAAACAAACTGGGAACTTGAAATCAAATTCCCAGTCTTTTTTTAAAAGGAGAATTTTGCTAGACCTTCTATCAAAAGAAGGTTTTTATTTTCTTTTTCGTTTCAATGAAGTAAGTCCACTCATAGCCAGAATAGTTACAAGCGTGGTCGGTTCTGGTGTTGTGGGAAATTCCTTCAGGCCGATACGAGCACCGACCGGTAGATTCGGATCAACGATGATTACGATCGGATCGTGATTTCCAAGCTTATCCACACCGGGCTTGAAAATATCATCGCCGGGCGGTTCAGCCTGCACACCCTGGCCATTCGTATCGACAAAGTTCAACTGAAGCGGCAAAGCACCAGTCCCCGGATCGTATCCGAAATACTGGCTGTAACTCACCTGTTCCAGTTTATTTCCGCCAGGAGTCATACTTGCATCAAAACCGGCACCGGGATTCAGGGCGTTGACAATCAGGAACATGTGATAATCATACCAATCGGTGTTAGTATCGTTCACCACATATTCGTCACGAATGATGATCTTGGGAGTAGCGTTCGTAGATTTTTTTAGAAATTCCACGATCAGCGGACTGAAGTTGCCCTGGCTGTCCGGATGGCCAAGAAAGACTTTGTCCAGTTCGATGGTAATTGCATCGGACGTCTGACTGTAGACATATGGAACTCCGATTTGATTTCCCTGCACGAGATCCGTATCTACGACCATCTGCCACCCCGAGGTACCCAGATCGTATAACGTACCCATGGCCGTTCCAGTTACAATCACGCTCAAAAACAGCGCAGCCCATCCAACTTGGTTTACTCTCATCTCTTCCTCCATAACTAAAACGAACCATCCAAACAACCACAGACGTAAGAGGAATTTGGGGTTCAAGCCAGAGAGGAAATCCAAGGGATTCGCCTCTCTCTCCACTCTTATCGCCGCTATCTACTCTCTCATGCTACTATTCTAAAAATTTTTATAATTTTGTCAACAAAAACTTATCTTACACAACCTTATTTATCAAAAGTTAAGCTATTACTTTTATCATTACTATTAATATTCACTTTTTGGCCAGTTTCCGCAAAAAGTGAATATTAATAGTAATGATAAAAGTAATAGCTTAACTTTTA
>CAYMXC010000411.1:0-253 GCA_964394135.1 uncultured Phycisphaerae bacterium | reverse complement strand
TGTTTAGGTGTCTCGATAATTTTCGGAACATTTTGCAATAGCCGGCTTCTGACAAGAAATCGAAACGGACCGAGTCCGATAAATCCACTACCAATATGTGTATGTCGATCCAGATGCGATCCAAATTTTCCCATAGAATCATTAAGATGTATGCACCCTACCTCACCCAACCCGATTAAACGATCTATTCGATCCAATAAATCCTCCATGGCGGAGACCGGCGACCGCGCATAGCCGGCTGCGAACAGGGGAC
>CAYMXC010000410.1:0-2907 GCA_964394135.1 uncultured Phycisphaerae bacterium | reverse complement strand
TATTGCTTCGCGGATCGGAATAGGTTTTGATGACCTGTCCGACCAGCGGGCCGTCCAATTTGGGTTCAATGATTTCTTCTTTAGCAGTTTCGCCTTCTCCGACAGTGAGCTTGCGTTTGAGGCCTTCTACCGGACTCGGGCAGCAGCCGACGATAAAATCGAGCAATTCCTTAATACCGATTTCTGCCCGACCGGCGGTGAACAAAATGGGAATGACCGATCCTGAGGCCAGTGCCTTCTTCAAGGCTCCTGCCAATTCATCCTGGCTGATCGTTTCGCCGCTCAGATAACGTTCCATCAATGCTTCGTCCGATTCTACCACTGCCTCAATCAAAGCCAGCTTGGCCTTTTCCGCGTCGCCGAAGTCCGGCGTCAGGTCGCCTGTCGGATTGAGGCAATTGATCAAAGCCTTACCACCGTTGGCGGGAAGATTGAGCGGCAGGATATTTTTGCCGAACGTCTCCTGCAGATTGTTTACCACGCTCGCCAGGTCGATATTTTCATGATCGATCTTGTTGATTACAACTGCTCGGGCCAGGCCATAATCGCCGGCGGCAGCAAACATGCGGCGGGTGTTCACTTCGATACCCGTTGCGGCGGAGACGACGATCAGGGCTGTTTCCGCTCCCTGCAGGGCGGTCAGTGCCTGGCCGATAAAGTCCGGATATCCGGGCGTGTCGATCAGATTGATTCGGTAGCCGGCGTAATCCAGCCAGACTGCTGCGGAATCGATCGAATGTTTTCTTTCTTTCTCCAAATCGTCAAAATCGCATACGGTATTGCCCTGTTCCACCGTGCCGATTCGCGGGGTAAGCCCGGATTTGTGAAGAATGGTTTCCACCAGCGTCGTTTTGCCAGTGCTCCCGTGACCAATCAAAACAAGATTTCTGATTTTTCCAACTTCTATACTCATGAGTGCCTCCAAAACAGCAAACGCCTCTTGTGCCCTTTGAGTGAATAAAGCCAAACAACGAAGTATAAGTCTTTTTACTTCCACAAACAAGGATTTAACATGCAAGAGAGTCGGTTTTTTTCCAAAAATCTTCCTGTTTGCTGACTGTATATTGGGATCGAGTTTACCAAAATTACGCACCAAGCGGTACTTTTCTCATTGCATTTCAAGCCCTATTAGGTATTATTTTACGATATTCCGACGAAATTGTATGCTGTAAGAATGCGGTATCGATAGCAAAGAAGGAGTGGCCATGGCCAAAATAACGTTTATGGGAGCGGGGAGTATCATTTTTGCCAAGAGCGTTCTTGGCGACTGTATGTTGACCGATAGTCTACATGATGCACATATAGCCTTGTACGATATTGATCCGGTTCGGCTTAAGGAATCCAAACTTATGCTCGATACCCTTAATGCCAATATCAACCAGAACCGGGCGACTATCACGGTTCACCTGGGACCGGCCAACCGAAAAGAAGCCCTCAGAAAAGCCGATTATATCGTAAATGCCATTCAGGTCGGCGGATACAAACCCAGCACGGTGATCGATTTTGAAATTCCCAAAAAATATGGCCTGCGGCTAACCATTGGCGATACCCTGGGCATCGGCGGCATATTCCGCGCCCTGCGGACGATTCCTGTCCTGTTCGACTTTGCTCGCGATATCGAAACGGTCTGCCCCGATGCGTGGTTCCTGAATTATGCGAATCCCATGGCTATTCTGACGGGAGCCATGCTTCGTCTGACAGGAGTCAAAACCGTAGGTCTTTGTCATTCCGTTCAGATCTGCGCTGAAACGCTGCTGAGAGAAGTTGGCCTGCTCGACTCTGTTAAAAAGCTTCAATGGAAGATTGCCGGCATCAACCATATGGCCTGGCTTCTGGAAATCTGCGACAGTGGTAAAGATCTATATCCTGAAATTAAAAAACGGGCGGCCAAACTCAACGCCCAGGCCCGCAACAAAGGCGGGAAAAAACATGGCGACATGGTTCGTCTGGAAATGATGCGTCATTTCGGATACTACATAACCGAGTCTTCCGAGCACAATGCTGAATATACCCCTTACTGGATCAAGAGCAAATATCCGCAATTGATCAAAGAGTTCAATATTCCTCTCGATGAATATCCGCGCCGATGTATCAATCAAATTAAAGGCTGGAAGACTCAGCGCGACGCAATCGTACATAACAGGAAACTGAACCATAATCGCACATACGAGTATTGTTCTTATATCATGGACGCGATGGAAACGGATCGACCTTTCCGCTTCGGCGGCAATGTCTTGAACAACGGCCTGATCACCAATTTGCCTTCCAATGCGATTGTTGAGGTTCCCTGCCTCGCCGATCGTAATGGTGTCCAAGGCTGTCATGTCGGCGCTCTGCCGGAGCAATGCGCAGCCCTGAATCGAACCAATATCAATGTTCAGCTTATGACCATAGAGGCTGCCCGAACGCTCAAAAAAGAGGCGGTCTATCAGGCGGCGTATCTCGATCCACATACCGCAGCAGAATTGTCTCTCGATCAGATCCGCAACATGTGTGACGACCTGTTCAAGGCCCATGGCAAAATGCTTCCGAAATTCAAATAATCTTCGGGCAAGATGACAAAAATAGAAGAGGACGAACCTGTGTTCGTCCTTTTTTCTTTTTTTCCGCAAAAAAGCACGGCCTGTTCAGGCACGCCTTTTGATTTATCAACAAACGATTTTTTACGGCAGGAATTTTTCCGGATGTTTTAATTTGTTCGGCAGATATTCCTTGGCCACGAACTCCAGACTGTATTTGGCGAACGCCTGCTGCTCCACACGTTTTTTCATTTTCAGCATCATTTCCAGAGCCTTCTGCCAGGATTTATAGAGCTTCACGAACGGATCGTTTCTGATCGCATCCTGTGCGCGTTTGATATCCTGATCCTAGAGTTCGTGAGACGGAAGGCTGTAATAGATAATGTCA
>CAYMXC010000409.1:0-2919 GCA_964394135.1 uncultured Phycisphaerae bacterium | reverse complement strand
TTCAAGCGGCGATCTCCTTGATGCCGTCCACGAAATTCACGCCTCGAATCACATCCTCTAAATGTTCGCTTCCATTCAGGCCTCGCCAATGACTTTCGGCACAGCGGGCCAGCTTGAAGACCATCGTCAAGCACGCCAGTCACGAGCCGCAGCCTTTCGTTTTGTTCGTCCGCAACCTCACCGTCGCAAACGCAGATTCAATCGGATTGCTCGTCCGCAGATGCACCCAATGTTCGGCTGGAAAATCATAAAAAGCTAGCAGTGCAGCTCGATCCTTCGCCAGGCACGTCGTCGCCTTCGGATACTTCGCATCGAACGTCGTCACGAACAAATCGAACGCCTTTTGGGCCTTCGCCCGAGTCTCCGCCATTCAGATATCATGGAAAAACTGCTGAACCGACATCGCTGCCCGTGCTCATCGAGCCGACGATCATCCACCCGCGGCAGATCGATTTGAACCGCACCAAGACCCGTCTGAATCGTTCGACCCTTGTGAACGCCGCTCGCGAACAACCAGCCGATGATTTTACGCATCGCGTTCATTCACATGCTGCTTCAGATAAGCGGCCACTTCGTTCTCGATCGCATCGATGAGTATTTTGCGAGCTCCGGTCCGTGAAATTTCCGTCAAAACATCCCGACTGCCTATTGCAAATGCCGCATCATTTCCAGCATCTTTGTTCATGGCATATCCCTTCATAAGATGTTGTTCATAAGACGTTATTCAAAACACCAAGATACGCCGCTGGTCGCAATTTTCAATCCACCACTTTCGGTTATACCTCACGCAAATGGTTTATACATGGCTTGCGGGAGTTTGACGTAATGACAATGGCTGGATATTCTAGTTTTTCGGCAACCGGGACCTTTTATCTGGCTGTTCGTCAGGATTTGTTGGAATCTGCAGGACAGGCAAGTTTGGCATCGCTCACGTCAATTGCTGTAGCAAGATTGGTGCACGGCTCGTTGGGAAACAAAGGCGAGACGAAAAAGTGTTCATAATGTATTGGAGATTGGAGTATTACAAAAGGCCACGGTGGGATTCGAACCCACGGATAACGGATTTGCAATCCGTCCCCTTGAACCGCTTGGGTACGTGGCCGACACGAAGTAAGTATATCAAAACCATCCCTGAATAATCAACCACAAATAGTTTACACAACGGCAAATGTTTCATACAATTCTCTATTCAACCAATATATATGTTATGTTCAGGAGTTGATGATTATGGGTTTATCGCTTGTATATAAGATCCTCAAGGACCATCTTGTAGAAGGTACACTGCAGCAGGGTAACGAAATCGGCATCTGCATCGATCAGGTCCTGACGCAGGACGCAACGGGTACGACCTGCTTTTTGCTCTTTGAATCGATGGGCCTGGATCGTGTACGCGCCAAACTGGCGGTGAGCTATGTCGATCATAACATGACGCAAATCGGCCCGGAAAACCATAACGATCATTTATACCTACAGACCATAGCCCGAAAGGTGGGCGCATGGCATTCCCGACCAGGCAACGGCATCTGCCATCAGGTAAATCTGGAACGTTTTTCCCGACCCGGCTGGACGCTTCTCGGCTCCGACAGTCACACACCAACCGCCGGCGGCGTAGGAATGCTTAGCATCGGAGCTGGCGGATTGGATGTGGCGGTGGCCATGGCGGGTGGTCCTTTTTATCTGACATGCCCCAAGGTCATAGGTGTCAACCTCAAGGGCAACCTTCAGCCGTGGGTCTCCAGCAAGGACATCATTTTGAAACTCCTGTCCATTCTGAGCACAAAAGGCAACGTCGGCTGCGCTGTGGAATATTTCGGCCCGGGCGTCGCCAATCTTTCCGTTCCCGCACGTGCGACCTGCACCAACATGGGCGCCGAACTGGGCGTCACCTGCAGCGTATTTCCCAGCGACGAAGTGACAAAACAATTTCTCACGGCGCAGGGGCGCGAGGATCAATGGGTTCCTCTGACCGCCGATCCGGACGCACGATACGACCGGCTGATCGAGATCGATCTTGATCAGCTCGAACCGCTCACTGCCCAGCCGAGTTCGCCGGAC
Source organism: uncultured Phycisphaerae bacterium (assembly GCA_964394135.1). GTDB lineage: Bacteria > Planctomycetota > Phycisphaerae > JAAYCJ01 > JAAYCJ01 > CAYMXC01. The sequence continues at coordinate 864 of CAYMXC010000409.1, read as the reverse complement.
AATATTACCGCAGTCAAAAGTCTGGCCGGCAAGCCCGTTCATCAGGTGGTGATCGGTTCGTGTACCAATTCCAGTTTTCAGGATCTGATGATCTGTGCCAAAGCACTGGAAGGTCATACTGTGCACGAACGGGTCGAATTCGCGGTCGCCCCCGGCTCCAAACAGGTACTGGAAATGATCTCCGCCAATGGCGCACTGTCGACATTCATCAATGCCGGGGCACGAATCCTGGAAGCCGGCTGCGGACCGTGCATCGGCCAGGGCTTTTCACCCGCCAACGGCATCGTCAGCATACGCAGCTTCAACCGCAATTTTCCCGATCGGACCGGCACGAAAAACGACCAGGCCTACCTGGCATCGCCCGAAACCTGCGTGGCGGCCGCACTCACGGGCGAATTCTGCGATCCGCGTGAACTCAGTACAAAATTGGGAATACCATATCCCAAAATCGGCTGGCCCAGTCGGTTCATTTTGAACGACAATATGCTTCAGCCGCCTCTATCGCCGGAACAATCCACAGAGGCCCAGGTCGTCCGCGGCCCGTCGATCGTTCGACCGCCTCTCAGCGAACAGCCGCCGCAAAACCTGGCTGGTAAAGTCCTAATCAAACTCGGCGATAAAATCAGTACCGATATCATCATGCCCGCCGGTTCCTTTCTAAAACACCGATCCAATGTACCGGAATATTCCAAATATGTATTCAATCCTGTCAACCAGCCGGGCGAACCGACTTTTGCCCAGCGGGCTATGGAGGCGAAAAAACAGGGACTTCACGGTCTGATCGTAGCGGGCGAAAGTTACGGCCAGGGTTCGTCCCGCGAGCATGCAGCCCGGTGCCCGATGTATCTGGGAGTCAAGGCGGGT
>CAYMXC010000408.1:0-2923 GCA_964394135.1 uncultured Phycisphaerae bacterium | reverse complement strand
AAGACGGTGGCTCTGACTTCCATGCTGACCCAATCTCAGGCCGAGGTGGAAGTGATCATGACCCGTGCGGCGCGGAAGCTAATCGGGCCGGCAAGTTTTCAGGCCTTCACCGGGCGGCCGATCAAGACGAAGATTTTTGCCGATCAGGAAAACGTCCGTTCGAACCATATCCAGCTTTCGCAATGGGCCGAGGTGTATGTCATCGCTCCGGCGACTGCCAACACACTGGGCGCCCTGGCTCACGGATTCGGACACAATTTACTGACCTGCACTGCGCTGGCGGTAACGTGTCCGATTCTGGTTGCCCCTGCAATGAACAGCAATATGTGGAACAATCCGATCGTTCGGGACAATGTTCGTCGGTAGAGGGAATTTGGATTTCGGATTCTCGGGCCGGCGGAGGGAGTCTTGGCCTGCGGGACAAGCGGTCCGGGACGAATGGTCGAGCCGGAAGATATTTATCAAGCCATCGTTAACCTTCTTCAAACACGGTAGATTTCCATGCATATTCTTATAACAGCCGGCCCTACGCGTGAATATCTCGATCCGGTTCGTTATATCAGCAACAGTTCCTCCGGACGAATGGGTTACGCCATCGCACAGGCTGCCCGGCGGCGCGGTCACAAGGTTACCCTGATCTCGGGACCGGTTCAGATTTCACCGCCCAAAGGGGTAAAATTGATTTCCGTAACGTCCGCCGAGGATATGTACCGTGCGACAATGAAAATTTTTCCCACAGCCGATGCGGTGATCATGGCTGCCGCGGTCAGTGATTACACACCCGCGAGGAAAAGTCGCTATAAACTGAAAAAAACCGAGCAGAAACAGATAATCGAACTGATTCCAACGCGTGACATTCTCTATCATCTGGGCCACAGGAAAAAAGGAAACCAGGTTCTTGTGGGCTTCGCACTGGAAGATCGCGCCGGGCGCGATCATGCACTGCAGAAATTCAGCAAAAAGAATCTGGATGCCATTGTGCTGAATGCTCCAACCGCATTGGGCAGCGTCAGGAACCGGGCTGAGGTTTACACGCGAGAATTCGAATGGCAGACTTGGGCCCCGATGTCGAAAAATGCTATGGGCCGCCGGCTGGTCTTTTTGACGGAAAAGCTGCATAAGCTGGCGCAATCCACCGAATAATTTTTTTCGTAATCAACATGCACGAGTTCGAGTTCATCAACTGGCTTCGAAAACTGGTCGCTCTGCCGCAGCGCGAGGGCACGGCATCGGTCGGAATCGGGGACGACATGGCGGTAATTCCCTTGCGCGGGAACAAGCTGCTGCTAGGATCGGATCTGACCATCGAAAACATTCATTTCAAATTTTCCGACGCTTCGCCCCGCCAGGTGGGGCACAAGGCACTGGGACGATGCCTGTCGGATTGCGCCGCGATGGCGGGTTCGCCGCTGGCTACGATTGTTTCGGTGGCTCGGCCGGCTTCGCTGCCCGACGCGTTACTTAAGGAAATCTTTGTCGGCCTGGACGAGTTGGCAAAACGATACCACTGCCCGATCGTCGGGGGCGATACGTCGCACAGTCAGGAAGGATTGGTAATTGACGTCTGTCTTCTCGGTCAATGCGAACAGACGGAGCCGATTTTGCGGTCCGGCGCTCAGGCGGGTGATTACCTCTACGTCACAGGACCGCTGGGAGGATCGATTCTCGGCAAACATTTGACTTTCGAGCCGCGGATCAGCGAAGCCCTCTGGCTGGCGAAGCACCTGCCTTTACACGCAATGATTGATCTGTCCGACGGATTGAGCAGCGACTTATGGCACATGTGCGAAGAGAGCCGATGCGGGGCGGAATTATTTATTCATGGCTTGGATTCGATCGTTTCAGACGACGCGCGTCGGCTGGGAGAAAAGACCGGTACAATACCGCTGGATCATGCACTGAATGATGGGGAAGATTTCGAATTACTGGCTGCCATTGGTCTTTCGCCGTCAGAGCTTCCCGATCTGCCTGAAAATTTGCATCTGCATCCCATCGGACGAATCACCGATAAGACGGATGTTCATATCCTGTATCCCACCGGACGGCAGGTTCCGATTGTCCCCGCGGGTTTTCGACATTTTTAATCGCCAAATCAGACGGCGGAGGATTCTTCGATTTTGTCCGCTTCGGTTCGAATGTAGTTGCGGGCAGTCTGATCAGCCAATTGCAGATCGCCCGATTCGATCGCCTCCACGAGTCGCAAATGGTGGGAATGGCCGCTGAGTTTCCAGTTTGATCAAGGTCGCCGCCTGCTCACACCATCGCCTGGTGCCGGTGTCGGAACTAAGTGTGGCGGGAGTGATAACCTGATCGTATCGTTACGCCGGCAGGGGACTTCCCGCCGACAATACCAATTTCTGTATCCGGCCCGAAAATCGTCCGATAAAAAAACCGGAATCGTTTTGTGGCGATTCCGGTTTAATCTTTCGCAATCAGATCGGATTACTCTTCCACGGTCTCCCATTCGGTCTGGGCGGCAGAGGATTTTCTGGCAGCACCCTTGCGATCCTGCACCTGCTGACATTCCAGACAATAGCGTGCCCATGGCAGCGCCTTCATTCGCTTGGATGGGATCGGCTTTTCGCAACACTCGCAAATACCAAACTCGCCGGTATCCATTTTCTTCAGAGCCCGCTCGACTTCCTCCAGCGTCCCTGCCTGACGCTCCAGCAGTGCACCGAACATTTCAGTGGTATAATCGGCTGCAGCATGGTCTGAGGAATCGCCCGCAGCGCCATCGAGGCCCGTATCCGGCAGCTCTTCGGCATGACTCTTAACTGAAGCGGCAAGTTCTTCCCGACGCTTCAGTAACATTTTTCGGAATTGATCCAAGGCTTCTCGGTTTTCCTTCGACATTTCTTTTACTTCTTTTTTGGGCTTCTGTTTCACATTACCTTTAGTTGCCATATCGGCCTCCTTTCCT
>CAYMXC010000407.1:0-2946 GCA_964394135.1 uncultured Phycisphaerae bacterium | reverse complement strand
TTCTGGTAGCCAAATCGGGCTTGCAGATCTTAGGAATACATGATTCCGTTTTACAGCAGCTGGACACCAAAAATGGTAAAACACTTACACCGGAACAGTTGAAGGCCCGGCGGCAGAAGCTCTTTGATTCTATAGACACCAACAAGGACGGCATACTTTCCAAAGATGAAATGCTTGTCCACGAGAGAACGGTATTTTCCAAACTGGATGTAAACAAAGACGGCACCATCACACCCAACGAGATAAAGAAAGAGTGGACGGTTTACTATGACAAGCTGGACTCCGACAAGAACGGCAAAGTGTCACTGGACGATGTCAATGCCAAACTAAAAGAAGTTGTCATGGTGATGGATAAGAATGCCGACGGCAACATCACGGTTGACGAATACTACCTGTACTGGATCAACAAAGATGCCGAAACAGCAAAGGATAAGGACAAAACCGGCAAGTAATTTCAAAAATATTCAGGTGGATGCTGCTGAATATACGGGTTGATCTTCTTAAAAATCAGCAGCATCACACCGGATTTCTTTTATATTACCTGTTCTTTTTGTTTCTTGCGCTCTTTGAGGACAATCATGATCTCTTCAAAGCGCTCTTTCGTTATCGGCAGCCTGCTCACCGTAATGGCGGTAAGCAGGAAGAATGCTGCCGGGCCTATGCCCATAAGAAACCTTATGGCCGTGAGTGATGACTGGGGCTGCGATGCACAGTTTTCCACATAACCGAACCACGCTATTATGGAGCCTGCTGCAGCTACAGCGGCTGCTGAGGCAGCCTTGTAAATAAGTGATGTAATGCCATAAAAGGCACCCTCTCTTCTCTCCCCGTTTTCGTACTCATCGATCTCGATTACATCCGGCATTATTGACCAGATGAGGACTTGCGAGGCCGACATGCCAATCCCGATAAATATTGCCAGACCGATCACAAAGTAGAGGTTTCCCACAGGTGCCAGAAGACTGAAAAGCAATGCCGCAGCAAAATAAATGGACGAAATGGTAAGCGTGTTCGGTTTACCCAGACGCGACCCCATCCAGACCCAGAACGGAGCCATGATGATCGCAGTGATGATAGGGATGCCCATGATGATGAAGGTGGTGTCTTCCGGAATCCTGATGACATCTTTCAGGAAGAAAATGATTATGAACATGAAGACATCCGCACCTATCTGATTGAAGAGGAAAACGGCAAGGACGCTCCTGAACTCTTTAAGTTTCCAGAAAGATTTGAGCGTCTCAAGAATCCCTTCTGTATCTTTTGCTTCGGATTTCACCCGTTCCTTTGTGAAAGTGAAGGTGAAAAAGTACATTATAACGACCAGGGCGGCTACAATCCATCCCATGACAGGGTTGCTTTCCCTCTAAGCCTGACGGCCCGGATAGATGTTGTCTACGATGACCGCAACGCCTGCGGCGGCGATGATGTTGGCAATGAAGGAACAGACTATCCTGAATCCGGAGAGCGTAGTCCGCTCGTCATAGTTCTGTGTCAGTTCGGGATGGAGTGCGTTATAGGGGATTGTCGTGAGGCTGAATATGGTATTGAACAGGACTACAACCACAAGATAATAAATGAACATGGCTGTCGTGGATTTGAACGGTATGAGCCAGAGAAGCACGAAAAACACCCCAAGCGGTATCGCACCGAAGAGAAGATAGGGCCGCCGCCTTCCGAACCGGCTTTCCGTACGGTCGGAGATCCTTCCTATGATGACGTCCATGATCGCACCCCACACCCTGCCTATGGGATAGACGAGGGCGGCCAGATGCGCAGGGACGCCTGAAATATTGACAATGAAGTAGACAAAATAAAATTGAAGGGCCGGGTACGTCAGATTGCCCGGCATGTCTCCGACGCCGAAGGCGATCTTTTCCAACAATGGTACTACAAAACCTTTTTTCATGGTTTACGCTCCTCCCTAAAACCCGAACGGGAAGGTCTTCCACTCGCCGTGGATTGCACCTTCTCGAATCGTAAGCAGATTGTGGAACTGAAACATTGCATCGCTTTGCTGTGGCCAGTAAAAGATATAATCTCCTAAGGAAATCGGCACCCTGTCGGATATGCTAAGCAGGCTCTGGTTGGGCAGCAGGTTCTGGTTCGGTGGATCATTAAGCATATTGAGAGGATCGACTCCGGGTGGGGAAATGAAATGCCCCGCCCATCCGCCTCCGTACACACATATAGACTGCCTCATGTTCGGATTCCACCAGGTTACGAGCGGAGTCAGAAACTCCACAAAAGGTATCCTGACCGGGCCAGGTTTTTTTATGACGGGCGCCGCTATGAAAAGTGCCGGCTCGAAGCCTTCCAGAGAAACTTCCGGATAGCAGGCAGGTCTTAAGAATGCGCCGCCGGCAGCAATTTCCATCTCGTAGAACTGGTCATGATAAAACCTGAGCGTTCCGCTTCCTCCTGTATTGAAGGTAGAGGCTTTCGAATAAATATCACCGAAATGTTCCGATGCGTAACGACAGTATTCATTATAGCGGTCCATGGTTTTTTTCAGTTCTTTTTTTATGGCGGGAATCCTTTCTGAAATGGCCGGCACATGGGGCACATGACCCTCATAGCCCATAAATCCAGTAAAATTAAGTGTCTCCGGGTTAGACTTTATTGTTTCCATCATTTTTTTCAGGTCTTCAATGCAATCCACTCCCCCGCGGTTCAGGCCGATGTTGAGTTCGATATTCACACGCAATGTGAGATTCATTTCTTCGGCCAGATTCCGGTATTCAAGGATGCGCTCAGGCGTATCGATTAGCCATTGAATAGTCCGGGAAGCCTTTTCTATTTCCCCGATGGTTTGAAAGAACTTCCCGGCCGTTTTTACGGATACCGGCTTTCCCATAAGAATGTCGATGTCATAACCCAGTTCGTTAAGGATGGCCGGGATGAAGGGCGGGTGAATGCACATCAGCTTTTTCGTCCCGGTTTTCTCCA
>CAYMXC010000406.1:0-2960 GCA_964394135.1 uncultured Phycisphaerae bacterium | reverse complement strand
TTTTCGAACAACAGCTCGCTGCAGAACTGGTCGCCACTCTAGCGGCTATCGATGCACCACCAGAATCCTTCGCCGAGGCCCTCTCCTACTTCCCAAACCCAGAAAATTTCCGGCTCGGACCCGATGATTATCTCGAACAGATTTTCAAAATCAAAACGACCGTCAAAGTTCCCATCATCGCCTCCCTCAACGGTGCGACCACAGGCGGCTGGCTCAATTATGCAGAACTCATCGAACAGGCAGGAGCAGACGCCATCGAACTCAACGTCTATTACCTGGCCACAGATCCCGCAGAAACTGCCGACAATCTCGAAAAACGAACCATCGATATGCTCCTGCAGGTCAAAAAATCCGTCAATATACCCGTTGCCGTCAAGCTTTCTCCATTTTATACCTCCTTCTCAAATTTCGCTCGCAAACTCGATGAAATCGGCACCGACGGCCTGATCCTTTTTAATCGTTTCTATCAGCCTGACATCGATACCGATGCCCTGGAGGTCCAGCGACGCCTTTCACTTTCCGATTCATCCGAACTCCTGCTGCGCCTACGCTGGCTGGCAGTCCTCTCCGGAAAAATCAATGCATCCCTCGCCGTTACAGGCGGAGTACACACAGGTCTCGATGCAGTCAAAGCCATTATGTGCGGTGCCGACGCCATTCAGATGGTTTCCGCTCTTTTGCTCGAAGGTCCTCAACACCTCAAACAGGTTCGTGACGATTTGGTCCGATGGCTCGAACAGCACGAATATAATTCACTCTACGAATTGCACGGCTCGTTGAATCTCCTCCACTGCCCCGACCCGGGAGCCTACGAACGCGCCAACTATATCCAGCTCCTCCAAAGCTGGACTGCATCCCAATAACAGGGAGAAACCATGAATCATAAATGATGCAGTATCCAGGGAGCCAGGCTGCCTACCCACACCCTACCTTCGTTTTTCACTGTCATTCCCACGCAAGCGGGAATCCATCTGCTCCTTGGAAAAATGGTGTTTCGAGTCTGCCGGAAAATCCGAACCGAAACAAGGTGCTTCTGTTCGCCTTTTTGGAGCGTAGGCAAAATAATATAATAAGGTATAATAAAGAAGTTCCGATCGGCTTCTTCGCCGTACGGATGCCCTGGAGGAAACTGAAAAAGTGATCCTTCAACTGATCCATAATATAGCCTTGCTGGTTGCCCTGGTGGTGGGGATGGAGATCATCTCTCGGCGCATGGAGCGACATTCGTTATTCTATGGTGTGACAACAGGACTTCTTTTTGGTGCCGTAGCAATTATAGGAATGATGACTCCATTACATTTCGCTCCGGGAGTAATCTATGATGGCCGTTCCATTGTCCTGAGTCTCGCGGGTTTGTTCGGCGGACCTCTGTCAGCGGCCCTGGCCGTGGTTGTTTCCGGGGCATATCGACTGCACCTTGGAGGCACAGGAATGCTGGCAGGAGTCGGAACGATTATAGAGGCTGCCGCACTTGGAACTGCACTCTACTATCTCCGTCAACGAAACGATGCCTGGGTGCGACCGGCCAGGCTCTGGGCCTTCGGAATACTTGTCCATATTATCATGCTCGCTATGCAACTTCTCCTCATACCAAACACCGGCAGAATTGTGTTGCAGCAAATCGGCCTGAGCGTACTGATCTTCTACCCCATCGGATTCCTGCTCATTGCCCTCGTATTCCTCAACAGTGAACGTCGACAAAAGGCTGAGCATGAATTGCAAGAAACTGTGGAAAACCTGCGCGAAGCGCAAAACATAGCTCATATGGGGCGATGGGAATTGAATCTCCTTACCAACCATCTTACGTGGTCCGACGGTATTTTCGCTATCTTTGAAGTCAACCGGGATTCCTTCCCAGCCTCCTACGAGGCATTTCTGAGTTTCGTTCATCCAGACGATCGTCCCATGGTTGATCAGACCTACCGTGATTCCGTCAAAAATAAAAAACCATATGCAATCGAACATCGCCTGCTGATGAGGGACGGCAGAATCAAATGGGTCAGCGAAATCGGTCGAACCGAATACAACGTCGACGGACGTCCAATCCGATCCGTCGGAACCGTGCAGGATATCACCGATCGAAAACGCGATGAAGAAAATATCCTCCAACTCAACGCGGAACTTGAGAAGCGGGTCGCAGATCGAACTGCCAAGCTGGAGGCCGCTAATCAGGAACTCGAAGCCTTCACCTACTCCGTCGCCCACGACCTGCGAGCGCCTCTGCGGACGGTTGACGGGTTCTCCGATATTATTCTGAAAGATTACGCCGAATCACTGGACTCCGAGGGCAGACGGCTGCTGAATCTCGTCCGATCCAATACCCGGAAAATGGACCGCCTCATCATGGACCTTCTAGCCCTCTCCCGCGTGACTCGAACTGAACTCCAGATTTCTCATATCAATATGACTTACCTTGTGAATTCGGTCTGGCTGGAAAACATCACGCCGGAAATACGCGAAAAATTCGATTTTTCCGTTTCAACCCTCCCCGAAACCTTCGGCGATCCGGGTTTGATCAGGCAGGTCTGGGTCAATCTGATTTCCAACGCCGTCAAATATACACTCCCCAAGGCAACACGAAAAATCGAGATAAACAGCTTTGCCGATAGCAATATGATTGTCTATTCCATCAAAGACAGCGGTGTCGGTTTTGATCCAAAATATGCACAGAAACTTTTCGGCGTCTTCCAGCGGCTGCACAAGGCGGAAGACTTCGAAGGAACAGGCATCGGACTGGCAATCGTTCGGCGGATCATTAATCGTCACGGTGGACGAACCTGGGCCGAAGGAAAAATAGACGCCGGCGCCACCTTTTACTTCTCCCTGCCCAAAAGAAAATCCCCGGAAAACGATCCCGCTAAGCAGTCCTGAAATTCCTGCCAAAAAACTTGTCATTCCCGCGAATGGGACTGTTGCTGAAGTCAGTTTGTGGGTAGCGGGGGTAAAGGCCATTGATAGAA
>CAYMXC010000405.1:0-2963 GCA_964394135.1 uncultured Phycisphaerae bacterium | reverse complement strand
ATCTTCTCGGTTCTTCTGTCATTCCCGCGAAGGCGGAAATCCATCTTCTCTTCGCACTACAAACTACGAACTTTGTAAAGGAATTTAAAAATGTCCAATCTTCGATTATTAACCGACCCCGAAACGCAGCGTGATCAGTTTGGTTCGATCCCACCGGCCAGCCCAGCCAACGCGGACCAGCTCGACTGCCAGACCCCTCCGCCGGGATGTTCAGCCGATGAACCGTCCCTCCAGGAAAAAATCCGACAGGTGCGGGACCATCAGCAGTTCGACCTGATCATGCTGCGTCTCACCTTCTTAAATATCCTAAAACCCAGGGATAACGCCGAAAATAACGAAACAGCCGACGACACAGCCCCCCCCTCCGATATCGTTCCTCCGCTCGCCGACCGACCACCGAACCTGGCAAAACTCTCCTGCTCAGAGTTCAACCAGATCGTCTCTGCCGTCGTCCGAATCCACGACGACGAACGAGAAATCTTCAACATCAAACCCATCGAACCCCAATTCGACCAGGAACGACTCCAATATGAACATCTCCAGAAACTCAACTTCCGACAGCTCCTTGAACTCTGCCGCAATGAAGGAATTGCGCCTCCGGATACATGCCAGACTGATCCTCAGGAACAGAATCCTACTCGAGCTTGCACGGCGTGACCCCTGGGTCTTTATCACAAAATTCTGCCGAACGCTCGACAGCCACGACCGAAAAAACCCCATCAAGCTCTTTCCCAACCGACCCTATCTCAAACAGCTCACAAGGCTCTGGCTCGACCATCCCCTCCTGGCCGTCGCCAAATCACGACAGATGCTCGCCACCTGGCTCTTCGTCTGCCTCTACCTCTGGGACGCCATCATGTCACCAGGACGACTCATCTTCCTCCAGTCAAAACGAGAGGAAGACGCCATCGGCAACGCCACCGCCGCCACAGGCCTGCTCGGCCGAACACGTTTCGTACTCGAACGACTGCCACGCGAGCTGAAACCAGATTTCAAAGCCACCGTCAACAAAATCGAGTTCCCTGCACTCAATTCCACCATCTGGGCCATCCCCCAGGGCCCAGACGTCCTCCGACAGCACACCGCCTCAGGAATCCTCTCCGACGAAATGGCATTCCAGTACCTCGCAGAAGACGCCTACACCGCCGCAATCCCAACCATCGAAAACGGAGGCCGCTTCACAGCCCTCTCCACCGCCTACCCAGGCTTCTTCCAGAAACTTTTCATGAATCAATTATAAATTTAACTGTTGACTTCAAAATCATACCTTAATAAAAACAAACATATGGAACCATCCAAAGAAATGCTGTTTAAATTGATACAGGTGGGATCGCCAGAAAACTGGGAAGCCTTAATCTCAAAAACCAACTACTGGCTCGTGCCGGAAGATCAGGAGAAACTGGCTAAGCTGCTCTCTTCCACAGTAAAATGCATTTTGATCGAATATGAATATATCGATAAGGATTACCGAGATACCTACTCCAATTTCTATTCTAAGAAATTCGCACATTATCCCAGCCGAACCATTCGTCTGCATTTCTTCGGCAGGCATCTCGAAAATCAAGATATCTGGCGCCTCGATGAGTTTAAGGGCCATTACATCGGCTATTCGATCATTCGCCCCACCAGAGTGCGGAGCATCGGCAGAACTATTATCGATCCATCCAAGCTACCCAATATCCAGGGCCATATGTGCCAGGCAGAATACGACGTACACCTGCTCGGCCAATCGCTGAAGGTTCGTGGATTTCCATTCATCACTCAGGATTCGGACGTCACGGTGTGTGCACACGCCGCCGCATGGATGCTCTTTCGATACTTCTCGGAAAAATACCGTAATTACTCCGAAGTCTACCCCTTTCAAATCACGCACTTGACTTCCGATCACTCCCATGGCCGCATCGTGCCTTCCACAGGTGTAACCATTTCGCAGCTTGCGGAAATCTTCTTTGAATTCGGTTTCCATCCCCGTATTTATACCCGAGGCACGTTCGATAACCCGGAAATGTTCAAACGAATCCTATACTATTATGTGGAATCCGGTATTCCCGTCGTGGCGGGTATGGCGGAAAAAGAGCACGCCGTAACGATCTTCGGTCATCGGATGAATCTCAATCCCTTGGAAACGAAATCCCTGTACTACAGCAGTGATTTCCTGGACGGATTCATCTTCAACGACGACAATTCAATGCCCTACGGTGTACTTCCTCTCAAGCATACGGCCGGTTGCGAATATGCCCTCGACGATATCAACTCCTTTGTGGTGCCGCTCTACGAAAAGATATATCTTACGGCTGAGCATATCGAAACACTCTTTTCTCGAGTCACCGGCGACTCGAAATTGTTTGCCCTGCGAAATCAATCCCCAAGTCTCTACAACAATCAGATCGTCTACCGTATTTTTCTCACTTCCGCAAAGTCGTACAAGGCATTCTGGCGAAAATATCGTTTCAACCAACCCCTGGCACAACTCTATCTGCAGATTCCCATGCCGCGTTTCATATGGGTTTGCGAACTGACTACACTTGATCGCTATACACGATCGAATCCAAAAGTTCTCGGCGAGATTATTTGGGATGCTACGGCTTCTCAAAATGAAGTACTTCCATATATCCTCCACTATCCGGAACTCTTCACTGCAATGGATCGAAACATTATCGGCCCAAAACCGAATGATTTTCTAAAGATTGCCTTCAAAACTTACGACGAATATGATATATATAAAAATAACTTAGTGGAGATTAACCCATGTGGAATCGTTTAATGATGCCGGACAAGCTCAAAGACGCTCCGCAACCGGATATTCTCAAAACCAAGGAACAAATCGAAGAAGTCGAGCGTGAATTGAAGAATCTCACACGCAACGACTTTGAAAAATTCCGTATCGCCAATCTTCAAGCTTTGCGAGAAGCGTCAACCCGTTTCCTGGGTTAATTGTCTTCCTGCTCACTGCAACGCTCGTA
>CAYMXC010000404.1:0-2974 GCA_964394135.1 uncultured Phycisphaerae bacterium | reverse complement strand
GTCGCTATCTGGCGCGTCGCCTGATAAGTCCCATCGCCGTTATCTGTCGTGATCTTCATGATAGCGATATCCTGATTCGGCACCACCGGCGAGCCGGGCACAAACGACATCCCACGCTGCGGCTGACGATTGACATCGTTACGACTCCTGAGTTCGGCAACGTCGTTATGCAGCTTGGCTATATCCTGCCGAGCCGTGTTGAGCTGGTCGGTAAGTCGAGCAAGCAGGCTGGCGATACTTGAATCAGACATATTTCTTTCCGATCTTCGAAAACTCTCTTAAGTCTGTGCTGATCGACAGGCTTGTTTGGTCGCTAGAAAAATCATAGGTCATCTGTGCAACAAAGGCATCGATGATATCGACAGAATTCGGAGCATAAAAGCTGAACTTTTTATCCAACAGCCAGCTTTCGACGGGCGGCGGGCCGAAAAAAGCAACATTGCCCGTATAGAACGGGTCTTTGATCAGGTCCAAAAAATCCTGAGGAGTGAACATATCATAATCAGACGATTCCAGGTAGATGTTGCGAACTACTTCATTGCCGACGATGGAGTAAAACTTTCCGTTCGGACCGGCAGTTTTTGTTGTGGGCGGAACTCCTGAACGGCGATAATATACAAGCTTGACATTGCTGGCCAATTGCGCTTTGCCTGGTATTTTAAGATTGACCTCGAAATCCCTTCCATTATATTGGCTGCCGCGAACGGCCGGCTGATCCAGCATGATAGTTTTTGTTTTGGTGTCAACCTGGGCAATTTTAATGGTATGATATTTTGTGGTCTTGGTTGTACCCGATCCAGATTTGTCGAGTGCATGATAATCGAATTGGGCCTCCATTGGCATATCTTCGAGAACGTCAGGAATGTTTGAATAACTGAATCGGCGAAAAACGAAAGAATCGTTACCCTCTACCTGCGTTTCGCCCATCGTGGAGTTAGCTCTGTCGATTGTCCATGTCTCCTCGAGTCGCTCATCCCATGCGGGCGACAACGTCCCAATCGCCTGAGAATTAAATCCACTCCCAAGCGTATGAAGTTTTACCGTCGTCGCACAGCCAATCACGCTCTCGCGAATATCCCAGACCGCCCATCGCTTATTGGGCAGCCGAAGCAGCGGCATATTCAGCACATCCACAACATGCCAGGTCATGGTTGCGCAGTCAATGATGATCCTGTACCGCGGGGCGTGTTCGAGTGCCGACAAAATAACATCGGTAAGTGATCGGTTTATATACTGCTCCCACTGATCGATTTTTGCATTATCGTTCGCCAGGTTGCCCAGATTGATTTGTGATGTCAGTCCCCAGCGAGACAGATTATCGCTATTCTGCGAGAGCAGCCATGGAATCAGTCGCCTCAATCGAGGATAATACAGGCTGAATGTGATCGCACTCGGGGTATCGCTGAGGTTTTCCGGCTCCATAATACTATCGCGTAATGATTGATCGCCCATCGATAGATTGGGGATCATCTGCCCGATTCCCCAACTTACCGTCACATCCACCATGGCCGCGAATGCCTGAGGGCCGTAGCAGGTGTAAATGATAGGCGGAGAGCCCGGGCGCGTTGGATATTGTATCTCAAAAACCCTGCCCCAAAAAACACGCGTTCCCTGATAATATAATTCGACCAGCGACCACTTTGAAAATGTCGGAGTAAGAAGATTGGTTCCGAATTCTTTTCGATCTTCGCCCAGCGTGAAGACCTGAGCCTGGTTGAGCTGGGCTGTCAGGCTGATCGGAAACACACGTGGTTTTCCGGCCAGATTCTTTTCCAGCTCGATCGGCTGACCATTTATATTTAAGACCCAATCGATACTCATGTCTCGTCCGGCTCCTTCAGCCAGAAGGTCAGTAAAATTTCTCCGAACCTTGCCTTGGATGCATCTGCCGGCACAAACGGCTCCCACCCTCTGAAAAGCACCTCGCTTTTTTGAATCGGAGTCAAAAGCGATCCACCAGAAATATTGAGGGCCTTGTACCCTGCCGCGACCAGAGTCGCCCAGCTGTTGAGCGTATTGAATATGTCCCACATCGTTCTAGATGGGCCTGGTATCAGGGAAACAACGAACTGCCATTCAATAATGATGTTTGCCCCGGTGTCGCGCGGGGCCGCCCACTTTTTGAACAGGGCAACCTGGGTTGCTGGCTCACCTGATGTCTGGCACCGGACGATAGGATAAAGAACCTCGTCGCCGAGTTGCGTATTATCGAATTTCAAGATAGTCGCACTCATTTAGTGTTCAGCCTCGCCAGGCACGTCTTTGCCACACGCTCTGTCTGTTTCTGGTATTCAACGACTGCCATCGCCACAGCCCCAAAGGCACTGCCTGTTTGCTGAAGGCCCTTTACGGCTGCCACGGCGGTTTTGGAGGCCCTTACAACCATCTGCGTTGAGCTGTCAACCCCCTTCAGGTCGGTTTCTTTAGAGATATTTTCGATAACAGATTTTCGCTCCATTGGAGTTGATTTCTGCCAATGCGACAAACCGGAGGTAATTGCTTTTATTCGGCGTACTCGCTCGATCGGATCGATATCTTCCATAGCGATAATACGGCGAGCCAGGCTGGCCATCTGAACAACAGAATTGGATGGCCGCTTAAGATCGATCAGGGAATCGATATTCAGGCCCGAATAAAGGGATTGAGCTTGATCGGAGAGGCCACGCGCCAGATTGACTTGCTTGCTGCCTTTAAATTGTACATTCGGCATAAGGCCGAGAGCTTCTTTTACTCCTCTGGTTGCAATATCCCACACATGCGCCCAATCAATTCTGAGTCGATTCGGAATCGGAATTGCGATATCGGGGGTATTTTTGACAACATTTTTGGCTGCATCTGCAGTAGCCTTCCATGACTCAGTTACATCTTTAAATGTTACCGGTTTTTTGTCGGCCTTTGACCCAAAAATGGTATCGAAATTATCTTGATAATATTTATCTATATTATTAGCAGTAGCTATAGCCTCTTTGCTTAC
>CAYMXC010000403.1:0-2982 GCA_964394135.1 uncultured Phycisphaerae bacterium | reverse complement strand
GCATTGATAGCTTGAATCACAGAGTCAGAGTCCTGAAAAAAACCATCCTGCCGGCCCACAATCTGCAATGCCGGATACTGCTCGTGTAAACGCCGGCACGCTTCTTCATTGGACTCCGGAGACGCACCTAAAAGAAATACTTTCCATCCGACTTCCGAGGCACGAATCACGAGCTTGAAAAATAAATCCACACCCGTACATCGCTCAAGACGCCGACCATATAAAATCCTGCCGGCTAAGGCAATCCCGATTCCGTCACATATTCCTATCCCTGCCTGATCAAGTATTTCCCTTAATTTCAGATCCCCCCACGATCTATACACCTTTTCCGGATTAATGGCAACGCAGAAACTCTTTTGACCACGTCGAACTCGCTCCTCGATACACTCAACCGCCTGGGCATAAGAATCATACGGAACCACTTTGACGCCCATGATCGATAAGGGTTCCGGTTCTCGCTCTCGGGTTTTCATAAAATTAATATAATCTCCTTCACCGGATCTGAAGTTGAACTCCATCAATCACAACAGGTGCATGAGGTTCCTCTTTTCTCTCCAGAGGTTTTGGGCTCTGAACTGCAGGCGAGGGAATGAACTCCGCCCTGGGCACGCCATGAATGGAATCAGGAAGCTTCTTAAGACTGTGTTCGTCAATCAGCCGACTGAAATACGCCGCTCGCCGACCTGCCGTTTCCAATGAACCATCCACGTAAACGGCTACTTCCATCCGCAGCGGAGCACCGGCCCGACGATGATGGACAGGAATAACAAGATTGATCATTTCATGAGACTGAATATCCTGATCCAGACAACAGTACCGCAACCGATTGACGGACCCATCCCGACGGGGAACATCCATGTTTACAAAAATAAACCCCATATCGTCAGCCGTCTGACATACCGATTGCCACCATCCATCAAACGTCTGTGCCTCACGTATCCGCAACACCGACCAATCAAATATGCGACGATCGCGTTTACTTTGTCGGGCAATACACATATTTCGCTGAATGGCTGCGATACTATCTTTAAAATGAACCGCTCCTACAATCCGAAACATCAGGATCAGCAGAAAAGAAACACTTCCAAACACCAGAAGCGATCCCATATCCCGGGTAATCATCATGACCAGTCCCAATCCTGCCGCCAGCAACGTCACCATGTACATCATAATTACAACTTGTCGATGTCGAATCCCCTTATCAAGTAATTGATGGTGAATATGACAGCGATCGGGGGCAAAAATCGAACGACGTTCTTCAAAACGCCTCAAAATACTGAAAAAAGTATCAAAAATCGGCACTCCTAACGCCAAGGCCGGCAAAGCCAGTCCCACAAGAGTCGATGATTTGGACGCACACATCACGCTCGATACTGCCAGGATAAATCCCAAAAACATGGTTCCGCAATCGCCCATAAAAACCTTGGCAGGATTGAAATTAAACACCAAAAACCCCAACAGACTCCCTAACAACGACAGCATGAACACAGCCATCATCGGTTGACTGGTATAAATCGCAAAAATCGCTGTCACACCACAAGTCACCGCGGCAATTCCCGCCGCCAATCCATCCAATCCGTCAATCAGATTTACGGCATTGGTCACCCCTACAATCCAGAAAATCGTAATCGGCCAGGCAAACCAGCCAAATCTCATCGTAAATAATCCTTCGATCCCGGTATCGTCTATTCGAATTCCGGCTGCGCATACACCAATCGCTGCCACGATCTGCGCAAAAAGCTTCATTCGCACCCGCAAGTCCCATACGTCGTCCGCCAGACCCACCAGAAACATAAATACCCCTCCAAGTAACAGAGCGGTAACCTGGATCTGGAATTTTCGAAAAGCCTCTCCAATCACATTATCAAGCAAGAGTATCGGAATCGACAGACTCAACATCGACAACACGATCGCAACTCCCCCAATTCGAGGAATGGCCTTTGCATGGACCTTCCGAAGACCGGGAGAATCGAGAATATTTAAAGCATGGGCTAGACGGATAACAATTGGGGTTAACAACAGCGACATAGCCATTGCCCCCAAATAGACCAGCAGATATGTCTTCATCCCTTCCCCCCCGCTTTCCCACTCTACATAAAGTGCAAGAGCTGAATTCCCCTATTCAATCGGCTCAAGCAAATCAGTATCGATTTCCATTGCGGCGCCCTGACCGAGGATATTAATTTGAAGCACAATCCGGGACTGCCGACCGTAGTCGATCACAACACCTTCCAATCCCTTAAAAGCACCTGCTATAATACGGCATCGCCGGCCTACCGTTGCAAAAGGATATGGATCCAGCTTCGCTTTACCGACAATCGCTCGTTCAATCGCACCAAGTTCCTTCACCAGCCCGTCCTGGTCAACCACCTCGATCGTTTGACAGATTCGGTTGGTCGTTTTAGCCAAGTACCGCTGCTCATCAGTCCCACAAAAAAAAACGTAAGATGGAAAAAGCGGTAGTAAAACCCTTCGTTTTTTTCCGCTCGACATCTTCACGCGATCGACCATCGGAAGAAAATATCCAATTCCCTGATGAAGTAAATCCCAGGCAAATGCCTTTTCAAAACGCGCCTTGGTATGAGCGACCCACCATCGTCCATGCAAGTCGAATAATGATCCCGCCTCAGGTGATAACATGGGCGGATTGTCCAATAATTTCAACATCCTTGTTGCTCCTGGTTTAATGCACTGCGCATACTCCGTCCCTGTCGGCTTTCTTATTTTTCTAAGGTTGATACCCCCGATGAACTTTTGGCCGCTGTGCCGACCACTAAACTCTCATGCTTTCTATCAACGCAACAACGACTATGCTTTGTACTTCCGCAATACTTCTTTAATCTCACATCACTGTTGCATCTAAAAATCTTTATGGGTCGACAATCAATATTGTCATAAAACCTTACCCCAACCTGCGGAGTGAGATTTACTTCTGCCTCTTAAAAGTAAGGAACTGCATGCCATGAATATAAGAGGCAGAAG
>CAYMXC010000402.1:2363-2983 GCA_964394135.1 uncultured Phycisphaerae bacterium | reverse complement strand
TATGATGTTTTTGGGGTATCGTTTGTTTCATCTGAACCTCCGTTTTATTGATTGACCATAACATTTGCCCGCAGAATAGGTAAAATGACCGAAGCAACAATCGCCCCGATAATTCCGCCCATCACGCAAATTAACATAGGCTCAAGGAGTTTAACCGCTCCCGAGACCGAACGTTCCGCCTCATCCTCGTAAATCGACGAAAGTTCGCCGAGCATCTCCGAAAGCTCGCCCGTATCTTCGCCGGTTCGAACCAGATTGATCACCATGGGCGGATAGACCCAGGCTTTTTCCATCACCTCCGCCAGCGACAGGCCTTCAGAGATACCCTTGATCATCGTGACGAAAGTATTTTGAATAACCACATTGCGAGCGGTATCCCCCGTAATCCGCAGGGCATCGAGGATCGGAACGCCGCTTTTCAGAAGAGCCGATAGTGTGCGGGCAATACGGGAAAGTTCTAATCGCAGCAGCATTGGCCCGAAAATCGGTAATCGCAAAAGAACACGATCTTTTTTCTCGCGAATGTTTCGTTTCCGCAACAACGACAGGATGACCAGAATCATCCCCAATATCCCTGTGAGAATGGCGGCGGTCAGCGCGTTGTTCGGCTCGGCCTACGG
>CAYMXC010000402.1:0-2353 GCA_964394135.1 uncultured Phycisphaerae bacterium | reverse complement strand
CAACACCGACAGGATGACCAGAATCAACCCCAATATCCCAGTGAGAAAGGCCCACCACCTTCCCGCCATAAAAACGCTTGTCGCGATAAGAATCTGCGTAGGAAGCGGGAGGGACCCGCCGAACGAAGTGAAGAGTTCCTGAAACCTGGGGATCACAAAGGTCATGAGCACAAATACCGCGATCGTTCCGAGAACCGAGAGAAAAATGGGATAGATAAAGGCTCCCACCACCTGACCCTTCAATTTAGCGGATTGACCCAAATGTTTGGCCAGATTATTTAATACCTCCACAAGATCGCCGCCCTCTTCGCCCGCCTGCACCAGACCACGATAGACGGGATCAAATACCGAATTGTGATCTTCCAAGGCCTCTGCCAGAGTACCGCCGTCATGCGAAAGTTTTTCTTCGATGTCCTGAATGATTTTGCCCAGCCGAGGATTATCGCATTGTCGTCGAAGTGTCACCAAGGCCTGAATCATCGGAAGTCCTGCTTTAAGTAGCGAAGCAAGCTGCCGTGTAAAGACCGCCAACTGCGATGTTGAAATGCGGTGGAATGATTCGCGACTGATTTTGCCGGTTTTCAAAGAAGCATCATCGATAGCTTCTAGCGTAATAGGGTGATATCCCCGCTGAAGAAGTTGGCTCAGCGCATCACGGCGATCGCGAGACCGTAAATTGCCGGTGACACGATGGCCGTTTTCCATGATAGCGACATAGCTGAAACCCGACATGATTAAAAGTCCTCCTGCGTAACCCGCAGAGCCTCAGCCATGGTAATCATTCCTGTTCGTACTGCATGGAAGGCATTTTTACGCAGTGTGACCATACCCTCCGTGCAGGCAAGCTCCTTGATTCGATCCGCTGCTTCACGCTGCTGAATCAGGCGTCGAATTTCCGAAGAAACCAATAGAATTTCACCGATGGCCCTTCGGCCGCGATATCCGGTAAATCGACAGCGCTCGCATCCCTGCCCTTTTTTCAACGATATCTCGTCCAAATCGGACGATTCCCGAAGCAAGGTTTGTTCATAATCTGTCAGGGTATTGATATCAATTTCACGATGACAGTACGAGCAGACCTTTCGCACCAGCCGTTGTGCAAGAATGCCTTGAATGGAACTGGCGGCCAGGAAAGGTTCGATACCGATATCGATCAAACGAGTGATCGCACTGGCTGCATCATTGGTATGAAGAGTCGCAAACACGAGATGTCCCGTAAGAGATGCTCTAATGGCAATATCTGCAGTCTCTCGGTCGCGAATTTCCCCCACCAGTACGACGTCAGGATCGTGGCGAAGAATGCTGCGAAGCGCCCGGGCGAAAGTAAAGCCGATCTCCTCATGAACCTGCATCTGCAAGATTCCTTCCATGCGATATTCGATCGGATCTTCGATGGTAATGATCTTTGTTCCGGGCTCGTTGATCCTGCTCAGGCATGTATAGAGCGAAGTCGTCTTGCCGCTGCCCGTCGGACCAGTCACCAGAATCAAGCCATGGGGCCTGCTGATTAAGTTGGAAATTTTGAGCCGTTCACCAACTTCAAATCCCAGCATCTCTAGATCCAATTTTACCATCTGCCTGCTTTGTAAACGAATGACCACCGCTTCGCCATGTGCGCCCGGCAAGATGCTAACACGCAGATCGTAGTCCTGACCGAAGAGCGACACCTGGCATCTGCCATCCTGCGGCAGACGTTTTTCGGTAATATCAAGATTACTCATGATCTTGATTCGCGAGACCAAAGCCAGTTTGAGCAGATTCACGCTCACCGGCATGGAAACGTCTTCCAGCATCCCGTCGATTCGATAACGTACACGATATTTGTCTTCGTAGGGCTCAAAATGATTGTCGGTCGCGTGGGCCCGAATGGCTTCGGTAAGAATCTTATTAACCCGATTCACGACCGTAGGCTCGTTGGCGGCTTCCAACTCAGAAAGATCGGTGGTATTGCGATGGACAATCGCGACCTTTTTTGATGTCCGATTCGCTAACATGCGTTCTACGGTGTCTGCCCCGATACCATAATTGACCTTGAGCATCCGCTCAATTACAGAGCGAGGACTCAGGACCTTTTCCAGCGGACGATTTAGAATCTGTACCAGATCATCCCATTTTTGCCAAGCGAATGGATCGGAACAGGCGATTTTCAGACATCCGTTGTTTTCCACCGGTATTACTTTATGATTGATCGCAACAGCAGGTGAAATCTGAGCAAGAACGTCTTCAGCAATTTTGCTTTTTTCATTACCGAGGAATGGAATATCCAGTTGTTTTGCCAATCCTTCAAGCAAGGCAAATGCATCTGCACCGCCCCGTTCGACCAGGACTTCGACAAGAGATTGAGTGCGCTCTC
>CAYMXC010000401.1:0-2987 GCA_964394135.1 uncultured Phycisphaerae bacterium | reverse complement strand
TGGCAGGTGCGATCGCCGTTCGGATGGAGCGCACCAGGGAAAGGGTCGCCAAGGGGGAGTGCGCGTCCTCCTTCTTGCAGTTCTGGAGCATCATGTAGTTGAGGGGCGTGCCCATGGTGAAGCCCAGGCCCAGGCCCATGGCGGCGAGGCTCGCGATCACCGCCGCCCAGCCCGGATGGGGCACCGCGTAGAAAATCAGGAACAGGGCCGCGGCCAGGCTGATGCCGAAGCCGGCGTACAGGATCTTCTTCGGACCGAAGCGGTCGATGAGGGAACCGCTCAGGGGCGCGCTCAGGCCCGCGAACACGCCCAGGATGGCCACGAAGTATCCGCCCGAGCCTGAGGCGACCATTACGTCAGACGATCGAACTGGTGGGCAAAATCGCAGAGGCCGGACCGGATTTCTTCGATGTGCCCGATAATCCCGGTGCGAACCCCGGGCGCGATTGTCTGGTCTGTGCCTATCTGCTTCAGCAGCGATTCGGCATTCCCGTCATCATCCACAAGTCAGCCACCCAGACCAATTCGCTTCAACTGCATTCCTATCTGCTCGGTGCGTCGGAAATGGGAATTAGGGGCGTTCTGGCCGTCACGGGCGATCCACCGCATGTCGGCCCGTTCGATCGCTGGGCCTCGCGCGTCAGCGACGTGAAAAGTTCCGTGGAGCTGCTTCGGCTGCTGGCGTTGCTGCGGGCGGGCGAATTGCTCAACGGCCAGCCGCTGCCCGAACCTGTGGATTTTGCGGCAGGATGCGCATACGCCCCTATGATGAATCTGGCGGGTCAGACGCAGTGGCTGAGACGAAAAATCGAAGCCGGCGCCGAATATGTCTTCACCCAGCCGATCTACCGGATGGAAGATTTCGAACAGATGACCGAGGCGACCTCTGACTTGAAAGTTCCGATTTTTGTGGGCGTTTTACCCCTGACTTCTGTCCGTCAGCTTGCGTATCTGCGATCGGGAAAAATCCCCGGCATACTCGTGCCGGATTCCATCGCCTCACAGATTGAACGTTATGAAAAACCGGAATCCCAGGCCAGCGCCGGCATGGAACTGGCTGAGCGTTTCATCGATGATCTGACCGGCCGTGCAGATGGAATTTATCTGATCATGCCATTTCATAAGGACGGTTTCTCGCTCACCGAGAGACTGGTAAAACGCATCGCCGCCAAACGCACTGCGCAATAATTCTTCGCTGCGAATCAAGATCGAAGTTGAAACCGGCGCCTGGAGCGATAATAATTAAGACAAAATCGTATACGGGAGACAAAGAACGTGCCGATTTATGAATACAAGTGTGAGAAATGCGGACACCAGTTCGAGTTGCTCAAGTCGAAAATGACAAAGGACTCGCGGGAAAAATGCCCGTCGTGCGGTGGCACGTCCCGCCAGCAATTGAGCAGCTTCGGCGTGGGGGTCGCACATTCGCCATGCGAAACGGCCCACCACGAAGGCGGCTGTGCCCATGGCGGAAGTTGCGCTTCCGGATCGTGCCCATTTTCGGGAATGTAATTTTTTGAGGAATCCGACCGCTATGGCTAAAGACGAACGACCGAAAAACATGCTGTTGGCGATGGTCCTGAGCTGGCTGATACCCGGCGGCGGACATTGGTATCTGGGCGACCGCGTCCGAGCCGCCGTTTTTTTCGTGGCCGTCACTCTTACCTTCTGGATCGGCATTCTGATCGGCGGGGCTTCCAGCACCGTAAATTTCAAAGAAAACACCGCATGGTTCTTCGGCGAGTTTTTTGCCGGCGGTTATACGTTGCTTGCCATGCTGATGGGATCCTTGCCGGGCAATGCCGCCTCCTATGGAAAAACGCTGGACCTGGCGACCATCTATAGCGGCGTGGGGGGACTGCTGAATATCCTGGTCATCCTCGATGCCATGAATCGAACGTTGGCTCCGAAAGTCAATATAACACAAGAGAGCAAATAAGGTGCATATGGACGCAATGAATTTCATCCTGGCGGCGGCGTTTCTCAAACCGATCGTGTACGACAGTTCGCGGTTATGGATGCTCCTGCCGCTGACGCTGGCGATCTCCGTGGTTTTTAAGGCCAACAAGCTGGATGATCTGCGGGCACTGCCACTAGCGTCGCTGTTCCTGTGGTTGACAATCATCGGCGGCATGATCGGCGTGGCGCTGGCCTTGTACCTTTTGATCTGGATATTTATCTAGACACGATCGTTATTGAAAAATCACTTCGTCTGCTCGGGCAGGATGATTGCTTTAGGCTGTTCATAAATATTGCTAAGCGCCAGACAGCCGTTGGGATCTTCCTTTAGGAGTTTGCTTTTCCGCCCATTGAGAAGAATATCAAGCATTCGCTCTCCGGCCATGGCCTTATAATCGTTCAAATCCCTGCAATGCAGAGGCCACGCCGACAGTTCACGGCAGAGCTTTACTGCCAGGTTGAATCGACGACTGTGTGTAACGCGTGTTACGCGAGTGAAAATGCTCTTATTAAATCCGAACCACACCATATCCGGGTAAAGATGATCTTCCAGAAGCTGCTCGTGTGCGATAGCCGGTTCCTTCAGAAGCCTTCGAAGCGTTTTTCGATTTGCAGGGCCGGTTAACTGATCCGCCATGAGTTCCCAATACAAATGCCCCAGCAGAACGCTCGAGCCGGTCCGTGCAATCTGATTGGGAATGAATTTGTTATGAGCGACCGTATCGGCTGCCAGGTGGGTGAGAAATCCCAATGCAAAGGCCCTGGTTCGATCGTGATGAGCGTTTTCCATCAGTCGCCAGCCGCCGGTCCAGTGATGGCTGCTTTTGCGACGGGCGCTTAATTTCTTGCCGATCATCACATCGGCCAGCAGGTTGCCAAGGATAAAATCCTTCCGATATCGGATCAGCAGACTCCCAATGCCTGCCGCTAGAAGCGTTGAATTCGTCAAAAGGGATTCCGCAAGCTCGACATGGGTAGCAAGTCCCCATCCAAAAGACGCCTGACTCAAGAACAACACTACCAAAACC
>CAYMXC010000400.1:0-2987 GCA_964394135.1 uncultured Phycisphaerae bacterium | reverse complement strand
AATTTTCCACCACTTTAAACGGCACGACCTGCTGCATCAGCACTTCGGATTTCGTCGTGTCCTTCACCTGGAAAAGCAAACGGTCGTAACTGGTGCTTTCAATGGTGGCGTTAACGTCAAATGTTTCGACAGCACCAGTTTTGGCGTTTATCGTTTTGGCCACAAGCGATCGTTCCGGCACAAAACCGCCCGACGACAGCAGCTTGACCGAATATTCCAGATTCGCGCCTTTTCCTGCAAAGGCCTGTAACTTTTGCTCCAGCATGCCGAAGTTCGGATTGCCGGCGGAAATTTGCTGAAACGCCGTGTCGTCGCCGCTGATTTTCAGGGTTGAAAAAGATTCCTTTCTATCGTAATTCTCAATTCCAGCCATCGCCGTAATTCCGATACGATCCAGGCCTCGCCATGTCCGGCAGAAGTTGACCTTTATTTCACTCCCGACCGGATTGGAAATACCCAGCGTCTCGAAAGGAATGCAGATTTCTCCCTGCCAGAGTATCGAATTGTCGATCTGCATGCCAATCGTAGTTTTATACTGCCACAGGCCGTCAAACGGTGTATTCGGGATAAGACTTTCGCAATAACCGCCGGCCGCATTGCCCCCAAAGCGATAGAGCTTGCCGGCTACATCCAGATAAAACTCAAATGACTCATCTGCCCATACTTCCGGCTCTTTGTCGCCGCGTGTTTCTCCCTTAAGCAATTTGTAGGTCGCGGGAAATTGTGTTTTAAATCCTACATAGAGATTTTTCCTGTCGTGACAGAATAATGGATTGTTGTCCTTGTACGAAAGCGACTCTTCCGGCTTCTGTCCATCAATCAACGTAATTATCGACGAGGCATGTTGCCATGCGTCGTCGCCCAGAGTGCCGTCCATCACCGGCCCGGACGTAACCTGCGGAACACTCAAAAAGGTCTTGAATCCCTGACTGGCATCGGCCACTTTTACTCCTGCCGATGCCATTATTTCCTGTGGAGCCAATGCCCGTTTATAAACTTTGAAGTCGCGGATCAGGCAACTGTCTTCATGCCAGGGCTCCGGATTCGTACTGCCGTCAATGTGCGGTCCGAAATAGAAAAAGCTGGAGGCGGCTGGAAATTTCGGAGCATACGGCTGCTTGAATTCTCCCTGCAGCACTCCGTCCAGAAAATATTTGACTGTGGCGCCGTCCCACGTGCAGGCCGCCTGATACCAGCGGTTTGGTTCGATCGGCTTGATCGAACCCACTGCGAAGGGCTCGGTGTACATTTTAAAAGTGAAATAAAGCAATTCATTGCTCGTCTGGTAGAAGGTGATTCTTTCTCTACCGTCGCCCCGCAGTGTCAGAAGATTACGACAAAGCAATAGATTGGCCGGTTTGAGGGGTTTATTCAAGAAAGTCCAAATGATCGTACCGTTTTCCCCGACATATTCCGAAGCGGGAATCCTCAGCAGGTTCTGCGCGTTGCCTATCACCAGGCCGCTCTTGCCGTCAGGAGCTTTGGCAAACGGCCCGTTGATTTGAATATTTTCGCCGCCCGCCTTGACCGCTATCGGGCCATCAAATTTCAAATCCAGAGACGGACCATCCATTTTCGTTTCCGCGTGAACCATAGAAACGGCCGTCAACGTCAGACAAATCATCAAATTTTTCAAAGCGTTCTCCTTATTGGAAGCGGTATAATTACTCTGCACAGATTTTGACAAGCGCCACCGAATGATACTTGAGCTTGAGTTTAATACGGTTGCCTTCCAGACCCTTGAATTCCACGCCGAAATCGCCAAGTTCAATCGGATTTCGGATACGATTGGTTTCGGCATAGAGACGTTGATATTCAGGATCGGGACCGGTAAGAAGTTCTGTCGCCGAAGTCAATTTAGTCATTGCGAGCTTGGCCGGCTCGAACTCGACCACGACATCCTGATCGAGATGTTCCTTGCTGACGTGCGAAATGACTGCCAGGATTTCCTTCTTGTCATGATGCCGATAGAAGCTTACGTAAATGTCTTTGCCCTGGACCACGCGAACATATTCGCCGTTTCGCCAGTAGGGCATAAACTCAGCCTCGTTGACCTTGAATGCATCATAGAACCGGATCACCTTGTCAAACCAGCCGTAGTGCATGCGCGATTGACTCGGAATAGTATTGTGAATCAGCGCGCCGGCCATCGCTGCCTTGGTCATGCGAAATCTGTAAAGCTCCTGCGGTCCAGGACCTCCTTCCTTATCACCGCCGAACTGAGGAGCTAATGGGTCCGTCGGAACATAAATGCTCGAAGTAATCCCCCACTGCAGCGACGAGTGTTCCGAGGCGAAATCTGCTATCGTATAATGATCGAGCAGGTCTTTGCCAAAATGGAACACATCGGAACTTGCCTGCCGAAGTCCTTCGCCGTTCAAATAGTGCGTCCCGAACGTTTGTACTGGAATCTGTACCGATTCAGAATTATGCAGCACAATCGTATATTCGCCGTTATTTGCGTCGGCCAGAACTTCGGCGATATGTTTGTAAAATTCACGCTCAGCTAGAAGCGCATATCCGCCGGTGCATCCGTGATAGCGATTCGAACAGGGAACCGCAGTGCCGAAATCAAAATAGATACCTTTGAGTGGAATGTCTTTCAGCAGCTCTTTGAAACGGTACACGTAATAGTTTGCACCCTGTGATGCCGGGCAGACGTTATACCACACATACTCTTTTGTGTCCGTTTCCTCATATTTATAAGGCAAATGATTTGCCGGACCTATCTGCCATTCCAGAATATTATCCTTGACGACCGGATATTCTTCAGGAATCATGATCGCTGACTGATAGGGAAAAACAATGGCATTATTCTTCTTGCCGAATTCGACAGCTTCCCTCACCCGCGTCATCTCGGAAGTGGGCCTTTTCGCGTCAAGCGGCAGATCGTAGAATCCGTCACCGAGCCTTGTATTCGATAGCAAGGCAGCCGCTGTTACCGGAGCACGCGGCGCTTTGGGATTCAGATGTACTGCCCAGAAATC
>CAYMXC010000399.1:0-3011 GCA_964394135.1 uncultured Phycisphaerae bacterium | reverse complement strand
GATCATCCTGTGGGACAACGTCATCGGTCCGCGTCTGAGTGCGGAACCGAGCAATGTAGCCTACGGAGCACATCTGGTAGGGTATTTTTTCGGCTTTGTGGTCGCTCTTTTGCTGCTGGCCATTCGGGCGTTGGATCGCGATCAATTCGATATTCTGGCGTTATGGTCCCGTCTGCTGAGGCGCCATCAATATGCCCAGGCCGTTCGGGCCAATCCGCCATACGGGATCCGGGTGAAACAAGCCCGGCCTGTCGGAGGGGGTTTGCCGGATCAGCAGGTCATCGAGCCTTTGGCGGTGGAAGAGCTTTCGCCTCCGATTGTCGAGTTGCGGAAGAAAATTTCCGACGCCCTGGCCCGATTCGATTTGCCGACTGCGGCGGAAGGATATCGCCGGCTGATCGTCGAGGATCCGGCCCACGTTTTGCCGCGGCGAGAACAGCTGGATGTGGCCAATCAACTTATGGCTGAACAGGATTACTCTCATGCGTCCGACGCCTATGAAAAATATCTCAGCCGTTATCCCGCCGCCTACCAAATCGAACAGGTTCAGCTTCTCCTTGGAATTATTTACAGCCGGTATTTGACGAATCCGACTCGTGCACGAGAACTACTCGAAAAGGCGAAAATTCGCCTGAAGGATCATAATCAGCTTAACCTCTGCGAAGCGGAGCTCAGGAAATTAAGTTCGCTGTGATTTTTGATTTTTTCCATTTCATTGCCCACGTTATTACAAAGGTCGGGATTATTTAATTGGTTGAGTTTATTCCTGATACGACGCTTTGTAATGTGTTTTATGGATGGAACTTGATTTTGGGAAATTGATCGGGCCATAATAGAAATAACGAAAAGAAGGAAATAACCCATGGCCGAGAAAAAAAATAAGAGCAGCATCGAACCGATCGAAAAATTGACATTCGAGCAGGCGATTTCCCGTTTGCAGGAGATCGTCGAAAAGGTCGAAACCGGCCAGATCGGCCTGGAGGATGCGATTGCACAATATGAAATCGGGTGCAAGCTGGTTGGACATTGCAAACAGATTCTTGAGCAGGCGGAGCGAAAGATTGAAATTTTAAGCAAAGGCCTGGACGGCAAACTAACCGCTCAGCCATTTACAGCTAGTTCGGAGATGGAAGAAGAGGAAGAGCAGGGGGACGAAGAAGACAATAATCGGTAACGGTTTCTTCGCAAGATCGTATTGTTTGCGGTCGGTATAGTCCGATCAAGATCGTATTTTTTCTTATTATATAAGCGGTTCGAGCAGCTTCATTGCATGTCGAATGTCTTCAATTTGCTGTGGTCCGGAGATTTCGCGTTCGATCGTCACGGGGCCCTTGAAACCGCAGGCTTTGAGTCTTCGCATCAGCAAAGGAAAATTTACCGCGCCGTCACCCAGCTTGACTTCGTGTCCCAGCGATTCGTCCCGGTTTGGCCAGACACCGTCCTTGGCGTGCATGCCGCGCACCCATGGGCCCAGAATTGAAACGGCGTCAAGCGGATTCGCCTTGCCGTACATAATCAGGTTGGCAGGATCGAGATTGACGAACAGGTTGTCGGTTCCGACATGGTCGATGGTTCTTTTCAGTGTCGAGGGTAATTCCTGTCCGGTTTCAAAACATAAAATCTGATTGTTGTGGATCAGTTCCTTGGCTATGACTTTCATGGCGTCGATGAACTTCAGGTACAGGGGGTCCTGCTCGTCGTCCGGGATGAAACCGATATGCGAAGTGATGCTGTTTACGCCGATTTGCCTGATCAGCTTCGACGCCCGGACCATCAGTTCCATTCGTTTTTGCCGCAGGTGATCTGGAACCAGACCGGCGGTCGATGGGCCTTCTTTGTTATTATAAAATTGGCCTTCGAACACGATGAAAATCGTACTGACTTCGACCGACGTTTTGCTGATCGCGTCGGCAACCAGGTCCAGCTTGCCTCGCAGCACGACATCCTCGACCGTGCCCGATACCTGGCACGTCGGGATACCAAGGTCTTCGATTTTTTTGAATTGCGCCGGCATGTCGTCCTGCAAATGCGTCATCAAGCCGAATTTCATCTTTTCGTTGTTCACAGGGATGTCCTTGCTGTGAGCGTTTCCTGCCAGAATTTCATTTGTTCTTTGAACGATCGTGTTCCGGCGGACCCGTAACTCTGGTAGGCATCTACCAGTTTGCCCGCCGACAAAACCTGATATACGTCGGAATCGATAATGTCGGCAAAAGATTTTAATTCTTCGAGATTCATGTCCGAAAGGCGTTTGCCGCTCTTTTCACACGCTGCGACGATGTGCCCCACTACGTTGTGTGCCTGTCGGAACGGCATGCCTTTTCGCACCAGGTATTCCGCAAGGCCGGTGGCTTCCAGAAATCCCTGCTGTGTCTGGGCGTGCATCGTCTGCGTTTTCAGTTTCGTGGTTTTGACCACCTCCGTTGCAACTTTCAGCGCCATCATCACCGTATCCAGCGCGTCGAATACAGCGACTTTGTCTTCCTGCAGATCGCGGTTGTAGCCGCTGGCCAGGCCTTTCATCAGCGTCAGGAGGGCGGTCAGATCGCCGTATACCCGGCCTGTCTTACCTCGGATCAGTTCGAGGATATCGGGATTTTTCTTTTGTGGCATGATACTCGAGCCGGTGCAATAGCGTTCGTCGAGATCGATGAAGTTGAATTCGGCAGTACTCCAGAGAATCCAGTCTTCCGCCCAGCGTGACAGGTGCATCGCCAGCATGGCCAGGTCGAAGACGAATTCCACGGCGAAGTCGCGATCGGAGACGGCGTCGATGCTGTTGCGACAGATGCCGGCGAATCCCATATCCGTCATGGTGTAGATTCGCTGGATGGGGAGTGTCGTTCCGGCGATGGCGGCCGCCCCAAGTGGCATGACGTTGATCCGCTTGCGGGTATCGATCAATCGTTCGCGGTCGCGTTCAAGCTGCTCCGTGTAAGCCAGGAGGATGGCGCCGGCCAGAATCGGCTGGGCGTGCTGGAGGTGGGTGTAACCCGGCATGCCCGCCGTAC
>CAYMXC010000398.1:0-3016 GCA_964394135.1 uncultured Phycisphaerae bacterium | reverse complement strand
ACGCGTCGAGTTCCTGGATGCCAAGTTCCTGGCCGGTCATCAGAAAATAAGCTGCCCGGACAGCTGCCTCTGCCACACCGCCCGTGGTACCAAAAATCTTGCCCGCGGTCGATCGCTCGCCGAAGGGTGAATCCGCGCTTTCGTTCGGCATGCTTTCCAGATCGATCCCGTACAGCTGGAGAAGTCTTGCCAACTCACGCGTAGTCAGAACCGCATCAATATCAGGCAGCGATTCCTGCTTCATTTCCGGACGGTCTGCCTCGAATTTCTTCGCCGTGCACGGCATGATCGAAACGCTGAAAATATCCGCCGGATCGATTTTTTCCCTCTCGGCGAAAAACGATTTG
Organism: uncultured Phycisphaerae bacterium; assembly: GCA_964394135.1. Lineage (GTDB taxonomy): Bacteria > Planctomycetota > Phycisphaerae > JAAYCJ01 > JAAYCJ01 > CAYMXC01. The sequence goes on along the minus strand of CAYMXC010000398.1, from coordinate 2,669 downwards.
ATGATCGCGCCCATCATCTGCTGCGGGCTCTTGCATGTCGATACGTTGGGAATGAATTCCGGATAGAATTGTTCGACGAATTTCACCCACCCAGGAGAGCACGAAGACAACAGCGGCAGAGGTCCACCATTTTTCACGCGGGCGATCAATTCGCTGCCCTCTTCCATGATCGTCAGGTCCGCAGTGAACGACGTATCGAACACACGCTTGAACCCAAGCCGCCGAAGGGCTGCGTTCATCTTGCCGCAGACATCGATGCCCGCCTTGAGGCCAAGTTCCTCGCCGATGGTAACCGAGATGCTGGGGGCATGCTGAACGACAACGATCTTTTTCGGATTGTGAAGCGCGTCCTGGACCTTCTTGAGATGGCTGGTTTCACGCAGCGCGCCGGTCGGACACACCTTGATGCACTGACCGCAAAAAACACACGACGATACGTTCAAACCCTGGTCAAACGCAGTTGCAACCCGTGCCGATGCCCCTCGTTTGATAAAGTCGATCGCACCTACTCCCTGAACCTCTTCGCAAACGCGTACGCATTTGCCGCAGAGAATGCACTTGGCCGGATCACGCACAATCGCAGGACTGGAATGATCAGGCTGGTAATTGTTCTTTTCCCCAACATAACGCCGCTGACGAACACCGAGTTCTTCCGCCAACCCCTGAAGCTGGCAGGAACCGCTGCGAACGCAATATAAACAGTCGTCAGGATGACTGGCGATCAGCAGCTCGACAATCGTCTTACGAGCCTGAATGACCCGGGGCGTATGGGTCTGAATCTTCATCCCGTCCGCTACAGGATAGGCACACGACGGTATCAGATTCCGCATCCCTTCAACTTCCACCACGCAAATTCGGCACGCCCCAGTGGGTGTGAAATTTTCCATGTGACAAAGGGTCGGAATCTTGATGCCGGCTCGCTTCGCTGCCTGCAAAATCGTTTCGCACTTATTGGCTACAACTATGTGGCCGTTGATTTCTATGGTAATCATTTTATACTCCTATTTTTCTCCGACGCAGAGCCATTCGCTCTTCGAGCCGGAATTTACTATTCCTTGATGACCGCTCCGAATTTACATACCTGAGCACAATTGCCGCAACCAATGCATTTCTCTGCCACAATGTAATGCGGGCTCTTAACGGCCCCCATGATCGCCCCCGTAGGACACTGCTTGGCACACAGTGTGCATCCGCGGCATTTCTCCGCATTGATCCGGAAGCTCAGCATGTCCTGGCAGACGCCGGCAGGGCACTTACGCTCATAAACGTGTGCTTCGTATTCATCACGAAAATGGGTCAGCGTCGAAAGAACAGGGTTCGGTGCCGTCTGCCCAAGACCGCACAGCGATGTGTCCCGAATTACATGCGCCAGTCGATCGAGATAAATAATGCTCTGGAATCGTTCCAATGCCATCTGTGGCGTTTCACCGCGATGACCACGAGTTATGCGGGTGAGAATCTCTAGCATGCGACGAGTGCCCTCGCGGCAGGGAATACACTTGCCGCAAGACTCACGCTGGATGAACTGCATGAAAAACTTGGCGACGTCTACCATGCACGTATCTTCATCCATAACGACCAGTCCGCCGGAACCCATAATGGCGCCAACCGTCTTGAGCGATTCGTAATCCACAGGCGTATCCAGGTGCTTGGTCGGTATGCACCCGCCGGACGGGCCGCCGATCTGAACGCCTTTGTATTTCTTGCCGTTGGCGATTCCACCACCGATATCAAAAATGACTTCGCGAATCGAAGTGCCCATCGCGACCTCGACCAGTCCGGTGTTGACGACTTTCCCTGATAACGCGAATACCTTCGTGCCTTTGGAATTAGCCGTTCCGATCGCCGCGAATGCCTCCCACCCGTTATTGATCACGGTTGAAACATTCGCCAGAGTCTCGACGTTGTTGATCACGGTCGGACACCCGAACAGACCCTTATGGGCCGGGAACGGCGGCCGCGGTCGCGGCATTCCTCGTCGACCTTCAATACTCGCAAGAAGGGCCGTCTCCTCGCCGCACACAAACGCACCGGCCCCTTTTTTGATCGTAATTTCTAAATTGAATCCGCTGTCCAGGACGTTTCGACCGATCAGACCCCAGTCCCGGGCCTGCTTGATGGCCTTCACAAGCCGCTGGATCGCAAGCGGATATTCCGCGCGAACATAAATATATGCGTGATCAGAACCAATCGCGTACGCGGCAATAGCCAGACCTTCAAGAACACGATGCGGATCGCCTTCAATCACTGCACGATCCATGAACGCGCCGGGGTCGCCTTCGTCGGCGTTGCAGACCACGTATTTCTGTTTGCCTACTGCGTCAAGAGCGAATTTCCATTTCTTCCCGGTCGGGAATCCGCCGCCGCCCCGGCCGCGAAGACCGGATTTCTCCACTTTATCACAAATTTCCGCCGGTGTATGATCGCGAATGACAGATGCGAACGCACGATATCCCCCACGGGCTATGTATTCATTAATGCTGGTCGGATCTATGATGCCGCAATTCGCCAAAACCCATCGTGTCTGCTTTGCAAAAAATGGATGTTCATTGATCATTGGTACACCGCTGAACTTTTCCAGTGTGTCGGTCGGAAATTGACCCAGCAGACAATCATTTTTCAGAACCTGTCCCTTCAAGCCTGCTTCCAGAATGCAGGCTTGAAGGGAC
>CAYMXC010000397.1:0-3064 GCA_964394135.1 uncultured Phycisphaerae bacterium | reverse complement strand
TTACCAGATAGTCATAACATTTAGTCACCTGCATGCCGGAAGCGTCATCGTATTGACCATCGAGATCCAGGTCCCAAAGCCAGGAAGTGATATTCCCGCCGTCAGGATCATATGACCCGCTGGCGTTAAACTCCACCGATCCGCCAAAATCGACGCCATAGGGTCCACCGGCCTCGGCAAAAGGATTCAACGCCCCCTCGTAAGTAATTGTCAGAGTCGGACGCAGTGACTGAGTACTGCCGCCATCGCTGGAAGTAAACAACCCACTGCCGATATAGCCGGAACCGACAAAATTAGTGGCCGCAATTAAGAACCCATAATTGGCAGTACCCCCATACCAGGAGGCGATTGTATTTTTAACATTAAAAGCAACCCAGTTTCCAGGTTTGACGGCAGTAGGATCTTGGCCATTTGAAGCCTGAATGGCATTAGTTCCATTGGCATCATCGGCCTTATCGTTCCATCCGCCGTTTTGTGACGTCCAAGAAATCGTTTCGTTATTATCGCGATACCGCCAATTGACACCCTGACCGTAAAGCCCGTCTTCATCTCCGTATCCTTCCTGCCACCCGGCAGTCAGACGAAACGGCTTTAATGTCAGAACATTGTCGCTGGTCATACTTCGGCAGGATTCATAATAAAACGAAAGAGAAGCAGAGAGAATTCGCTGATTGGCGGGGATGGAACTAATGTTGAAATAGACCAAGCCGTTTTCCTCAATCCCGTTGTCATAACCGAATTCAAGCCTTGGGCTGTTTCCGTAATTTCTTCGCTGCGCACTGTAATTTACCCATGAATCGGCTGTGCCGTTATATCCGTGGTAGCCCTCCTGTAAAACAATACTCGAACTTGCATTTGCAGATAGAACCCAGAAACACAAAACAAGGAAAAAACAAAATGATGGGAATTTTACAGACATCTTTCTTCTCCTTTTTTAATGAGTTCAATGCCTCAATCTCATATAACCGAAAAGAGTCCAAAGACTTGACCTGCAATTTTATACTAAAAGATTAACTATAATTTAACAAGATGTCAAGAGTTATTATTAATATTTACCGCCCCGATCGGCAAAGAAAAGACAATATATCTGCCGGGCATCCGCTGATTTTCACTTTTTCACTTTTTTACTTTTTTACTTTTGTTCCATTTCGTAGGTTTCGATGGTTGGTGGCTCATGAATAATTTTGAACTGTTCGTGCCGGCAGTAAGGACACCTGGAAGTATCGCTGGAAAGCTCAAAATCCTGATTGCACAGGGCACATCGGCCAAACGGTGGATCGCGATGCACCTCGACCGAAGAAGATTGAAAGACCCGTTCGGTCGCGATTTGCTGCCAGGTGGCGTTGAGCTTGACAACATCGATATTTTCCATTTCATCGATCCGAACGAGCACTTTTCGCAGTCGGCCCGAAGACTCGCCGAGCTGTTTTTTCATGACATCATGGATTTTATGTGCGAGTATTTGTTCGTAGGTCATCGTAAATCCCCTCTCAAATGAAACAAATTTTAAAATCAAATTTTGTTCGCAGCACCGACCTGGCGTTCGAGGAACAGCCCATAAGCGAGAAAAAGCGAGGCACCGATGTAGCAAACGGCATAGGCCGAGGCCTGAACCAGATAAAGGACGGGAATATGCGTGTCTTTATTACCCAGTGCATCGATCATCCAAAAGACCTGGAAGTTGGGAACGATGGCGTAAAGAGTCTTGAAACCGAAACCTGCCAAGAACGATGAACTCGCAGCGATTCCGGGCAGAATCAGCCAGTCCCAGATCATCCCGAGGCACAAGACGACAAAGGCCACCACCAGTGTCCAGACGACGTTGAATCGCGTGGAACAGGCCAGACAGAGGCCCGCCAGTACCCATACCGCAAAAAGCAGAAGTATGCAGGCATAAATCGCATCAAGAGAATATCCGGTCCCGAACGACTGGAAATTCCAGGTCTTGCCAAAAAAACCAGAAAGGATGACTGCAAAACACATCAGGGGCAGACCGATCGCCATCGCCGTTGGGGCAAACTGCCAGTCGAACAGATAGTTTGCTAAGCCGGCAAAGAGCAATCCTCCGGCAGCTGCGCTGAGTCCAAAGACGATCACCGGCATATCACGTTCCATATAGGCAGCGGAAAGAACTCCGTGCCGCAAGACGAGAATGAAAGTCAATGCCATAAAAAGATTGGCCAGCAGCAAAGATGCCATTACCCCGAGAAACTTTCCGGCAATAAATGCCAAGCGGTTAATAGGCTTCGATACGATCGTCAGGATGGTCTGATCGTCAATTTCCGCAGAAATTGCACCTGAGGCGGAAAATGCCGACAACAGCAGACCGGCAAGCAAAATAGTAGATAAGCACAAGTCCTGTAACATCTTAGTGTCGTCGTCCAGCGTAAAGGCAGTCAGTGCTGGTGACAGAGTCATGATACCCATTGCCAAAAGAAGAAGAACTCCGAAAATCGGCTGACGTATTATCTGTAGAAACGTTACTTTTGCAATGGCATAAATTTTCATAACTGAATATTCCGTAACAGACTTTCAATGTCCTAGTGTTATTGTTATATTCTACGCTAGTTTATCGGAAAAAGTTCGATCTTTGTAGTTGAAAGTTGAAAACTTTCGTACGCCGGCATCGTAAATATAAAGATAAGAGGAAAAGGCACAGTCGCTTTTTCGATTTTTATTTTTTAGGATATTGTCCGTCATTTTAATGGAAAGTTGGAAAACCCGCTGGAAGAATGAAAATAGTCGGGTAATAATACAACATGATGATAAGGAAAAGGAATTTGAATTTCAGGAGCGATTATGCACCGAGCAGATAAGCGAGCGGAGCTTGCAGCCTTTATCGGACTTGTGCTGCAGGCGGTTCTTTTTGGTCTTTTTTTGATCCTCTTCAAACTCAGCAACAGCGAGTCAACCCTGGCGGAGAGCTGCCACCTTCTGGCCGGCGTCGGCATCTGGATTTTGATCTTTATTGAGCTGTATCAACAGCGACTGGCCTGGCAACAGCGGACGGAAATGGAGGAACTCGAACGTAATCGCCTCCAGCGGATCGGCGGTTCGCAAAGCG
>CAYMXC010000396.1:0-3075 GCA_964394135.1 uncultured Phycisphaerae bacterium | reverse complement strand
CCGTCGGCTCAAACCATGTGTTACTTAATGGTTTTCATACAGGTTCTTAGAGATAAGTTGGCTAAGGTAATGTTTAATCGTGCCATGCGGGATGATTTGATATTGTTCAATCCATTTGACAGGCTAAAAGGAAATCCATCCCAGCAAGATACAAACTGGAGGTATGTCACCCGAGATGAACTCCACCACCTTTTAGAGGCATGCCCTTCGCTGTCTTGGAAATTACTACTCGCATTATGCCGCCTGGCAGGCTTACGTCAAGGTGAGGCCTTGGGGCTTTCATGGTCTGCCATAGATTGGGAAAACCGAAGATTAGACATTATCGCCGCAAAAACGGGACGGCGTCGAATAATTCCGATTGATCCAGAGCTCTATAATTTCCTTCTCCATGTCTTTACCACAATTCCCGAAGGAGCGCAAAGGGTGATTCAAGAGGATTCCATTACCGTCAAAAATCTATGGCGGGACTTTGGGGTTATCTGTAAACGGGCAGGTTTGGAAAGATGGGATGACTGGTGCCAAGTTTTACGTCGGAATTGTGAAACTGACTGGGCCCAACAGTTTCCTCAATATGTGGTTAGTTGCTGGATGGGACATGACATCACGGTTTCTGCTCGCCATTATCTTCAGGTTCCCAAAGAACTGTATGATATGGCTTCCTCCGCGAAAGGCATCAAAACTGCCACAAAAACTGCCACAAATTCTGAATCGTCCACATAAATGAAAAGGAAGGATAAACGTATGCCCCTGAATATTCACAACTTACAAACAGCGGGCGATCGGATTCGAACCGACGACGTCCAGCTTGGGAATGAATCAAAGACGATTATAAACACTTGTAAAATAAGAAATTGTGGATAGCGTTCTAAAATCGCCGGGCATGTTTCCTAAAATATCGCACAGGAGCGCACAAAATACATGGTTTCGGGATTTCCTAAGACAATTCCTAAAAACTGGTGATTTTTAGATCGATAAACAGATACCCTCATTATTTTGAAAATAATGAGGGTTTAGAGCAAAATTTGTTGTCAATCGACATAGCTGGACGTCGTCGGTTTATCTCCCAATCGCCCCGCGGATTGCCCGCGGCATTCGTCTCATTTCCCGCTGCTCAGGCGTCATTCCGGATTCCTTTCGTTCCCGGTTCAGTCTGTCAATGACTGGTTTTAAGGTTACATTAGCCCCTGGGTTTTCCTGGTTAAACGTCTGAACCACAGCCCGGGCTTCCCGCTGGTTGCCGCTGCGGAAAAGTTCAACTGCCTCATCAATGGTTTCATCATAGCTTTTTCGCAATTTCCTAATCGGTTCTTTGTGTTTTTCTTCCGCCCATTGTTTTTTCTTCTCCACCCCGCCGCCCCATCGCCAGTAGTACAATTCTCCCCCCACCGGGATACTTCGCCAAGTTTGCCAGTTCTTTGCTTCTTTATCCCCCTTGATATCTTTGTACAGGTAATTTGCCCATTTTGGCCATAAAGAGGGGATAAATGTTTCCAATACCGCCTCCCCGCCTTCCCGCTTCATCTTGGCGATTAAATACCGATTCAGGAACGCCACCTTCAGAATGTTCTCAAAAAAGTAGTCCTCAGGTTCTTCCAGCGGCTTTCCAAACAACAGATCCTTCAGCATGTCTGCAGTACCACCCATCAAAGCCACGAAAAAGGTCAATTTTACAAGGTTCACGCACCCTCGCACGACATCGGCACGGCTCCCTCCCCGTTTCATACCATTCGCCATCAACTGGAAACATTCCCTCCGATATACATCCAGCAGCTTCAGGCTCCATGTCTTGAGCATATAGAAGATCCGCATGTTCCCGCTGGTCAGATAGTATTCCGGCATTTCAGAAAGTGTCACCGGCTGGAAGTCTGATAACTCATTGAATGCCAGAAGTTTTACATTTTCCGTGATTCGCCCGGCCTTTAAGTCTTCGATCACCGTCTCCGCTTCCTCTCCAAAAATCTCTTGCATATTCTTTAAAAAGCCTGGGTATAGATTTTTCTTTCTTGCCTCCGCCTGATATTTCCGGATGGCCGTATTGACAAGAGTCTCCTTCCCGATCCGGTCAATCGCCTCCAGCCCCGTTAGCTTAAACACCATAGAAACCGCCTTGGCGCTGGTGGAACGCCCTGCGAACTCCTGGGCGATATTCTCAATTCCAAGGTCCTCGCGTGTGATCCTGGACTGTTTCACGGCGGCCCGCGCCAGTGCCGGCCAGGTCCGAACGGGGTCTTTGTACAACGCTAGGCCAAGATCGCCGAGTTGCGTCAGAGCATTGGATACAGACCCCATCTTATCGATGTAACTCAAATTCTTCATCGCCCCGACAATCCCGCTGGTCCCTTGGGCATTAAACCGGGCGCTTAACATCTCGCGGGCTTGAATTTCCTGGGTATAAGTGATTTTCCCATCTGCCACTAAATCAAGTGTAAACGCCCCGATGCTGTCTTCCAGCCTGGTATCCTGAAACTTTTCAAGTTCCTTGTCGATCTCATCCAGTCTTTCTTTGGCCCTTGCCAGGGTTTCCGGCCTGGTGTCGTTTAGTTCCAGGTCATCCCATAACGCTTTTTCCGATTCCGTCATCGGACTGCGGCTCTTGGCCGCCAGTTTTGCAAGCCTCGTCAGTATGGCATGTTTTTTTGTGAGTAGCTTCTGGTGTTCGGGGGAGAGTTTGCCAAACAGATTCCGTCCCTCGATCTGATCCACCATGGTTTCGATATACGCCGCCAGCGTGGATCCGCTGTCCCAGTAAAACCGATTCAGTTCCGCATCGATATATTCAACTCCCCTGGATTTTGCGAATCCGGGCAGTGACAAAGCAATATTGCTCGTTCGATACCCCCGCAAAAGGGTATTGATGACCTGACATTTTTCCTCCATCGTAAGCTCGCGTCCGATTCGTTTTTCCTTTTCCGCGATGGCTTTTTCCATGATGTGCCAGGATTCCAGTTTCCCGCAATAATCCAAAAAGCCTTTCGGGTCCCGAATCTGCCGGGGCCAGTAGTTAATCATATACCCCAGTTCCATTCCCGCTTCTTTCGCCCGGTACCAAATATCTTCCAGTACATCCCGCCCCGC
>CAYMXC010000395.1:0-3078 GCA_964394135.1 uncultured Phycisphaerae bacterium | reverse complement strand
AATATCACAGGAATATTTAATTCTCCTGCCGCCGCAGCCATTTGGCCGTATTCGCCAATGGCAGTGTCATTGAGCCTGATCTCAAGGTATCGAAAGCCCTGTGTATGAGTCAGGTGGGAATATTCCGTACCGGCTTTGGCATGCTGGCCGACAAAAGCCAATGCATCATACGATTTGTCCAGTCCGAAGGGATTCGGTTTAGCAGGCCAGCCTCGAATCAATCGAACCCGTGAATCCAGCAGTTCGATATTGATTGCACCTTCGCCGTGACCGTCGGCAATGACGATATCATCAAAACCACCTTCAATAAATCCGCGTATGGCAGCGTTCACTTCCTGAGTCAGCAGCTTTCGACCTGTTTCATAATATCGGCTCGAATGATAAATCCAATCGGCTGTATTTATGACTCCGGCGACACCTTCCAGATCGGTCATGATCATCAGTTTCATTGGAACGTATCCTTATTGTAATAATGTAGACAATCGCCTATTTATACTCTGTACCATCACAGAAGGATATACGGAAAAACAATTTCCTGCCAGGCGGCATTACAAGCTCGCTGTTTACGGGATTGGAAGAAGGGGGTCAGGATGTGCTTCCCTTTTCGATTGCAGCGGATATACTTATGTGGACTTATTATGGTAGAAGAACAGGTAGACAATCTGGATTTGTTGCGTGAAGAGGAGCCGACGGAGGTGACCGAAGACGGCGGGCCGGTGCATGCGGTGCTGGAGATTCGCCGTAAGCGGTCCAGAAATCGGATCGACAAATACCTCCAGGGCAGGTTTCCGCGTTTTTCGCGCACGGCGATTCAACGGCTGATCAAGGAAGGGGCGATCACGGTCAATACCAAGCCGATCAAGCCGAGTTACGAGATTAATCCTGGTGATAAAATCGATTTGATTTTGCCGCCGCCGGAGTCGAAGGAGCTTTTGGCGGAGGATATTCCCCTGCAGACGATTTACGAGGATCAGTACCTTGTAGCGGTGAACAAGCCCGCGAACATGGTAACTCATCCTGCGCGTGGGTATCAGCGTGGGACGCTGGTGAACGCGATGATGTATCACTGTCGAAATTTGTCGAACGGGGAGGATCCGGTTCGGCCGGGGATTGTTCACCGGTTGGACAAGGACACGACAGGGGTGATCGTGGTAGCGAAGGATGACGAGGCGCATTGGCGATTAGCGCTTCAATTCGAACGTAGGAAGATTCACAAGGAATATCTGGCGGTAGTGGAAGGGGAGGTTGAACTGGATTCCGATCGGATTGACGCTCCGATCGGGGCACATCCCTACGTTCGGGAGCGGTATTCGGTGCGGAAGGAAATCGGGCGACCGGCATCGACAGTGTATCATGTGATCGAGCGGTTGAAGGGATTTACCTTCGTTCGGCTGCTGCCGGAGACGGGTCGGACGCACCAGTTGCGGGTTCATATGTCTTTTCTGCATCATCCGATTGTCGGTGATACGCTTTATGGAGCAAGACGGATTTCGATGGGCGATCTGTTCGGAACGAACGATTTGACGCCGATCATCGGCCGATTCGCATTACACGCCCACCAGTTGGAGTTTCGCCATCCGATCACAGGTCAGGAGATGAAGCTGCAGGCGCCGCTGCCGCCGGATTTCGAACAATTGCTGGAAATTCTTCGCAGGCGAAAGTTGTCTATGAAGGGGTTGGAGAAGAAATGAGCCAAAACGGCAGCATGAAATTACAGACAACGACGTGGCCTTTGCGTCATCAGGTGACGTTCGGCGATTTGAGTTTGCAGCTTAAGAAATGCGGTATCGCTAAGCCGCGGGTGGTGGAGGTTGGACCTGGTGCGGTGACGCAATTTTTGTCGAAATATCTTGAGGCGGGCGATGGCGACGATCTGTCATGGTGGGCGAATCGGGTGCGCGCGGTTTTACGGAACGTGGACGGTTTGCTGCGTCGGATTCCGAATATTTCGTTGTGTTCGTATGAGCCGGGGGAACTTTTGCGGGCGCTACCCGATGGCTCGGAATTGACGGTGGCCGATATCAGCTGGCCGGTGATCGAGGCGATTCGCCGGCAGTATCCGCAGATTGACGCGGAGGTAATTGACTTTTCCACACAGACGGTGACGCCGCCGGTGGATGTGATTGTTTGCCTGTGCGTCTTGGTTCGGGCGGAATATCCGAAGAAGATTTTTGCGAATTTGTACCGCTCGCTGTCACCGGGTGGATTGCTCGTGATGGATAATCGCAGCTGTACGAATTTCGGGGCGGAAGAATGTCCACTGACGAAACTTGCCGCACAAGTGTGGCGCAAACCAATTGCACCAACGGTGGTAGACTGATCCCGTTAAAAATATTCGAGTCTCTATTTCGAATTCTCGGCTGATTATGCGTGTGGGCGTCGTCCGGCGACAAGCGACACGATAAACAGAACTATGAATACGAAAAAGAGGAGTTTGGCGAACCATGCGGCGGTTCCGGCTATCCCATAAAAGCCGAAGAATCCCGCGATGATCGCCACGATCAGAAAGATAAGTGCCCAAGACAGCATATTGTTTACCCCTAAAAATAAATTCACAACTACTTGTCTTCAAGCTATGTCCAGTCGGCTCGGACTATGGTTTTTCTTCAGGTCGAGATTGCCGGGTTCGATGGCCTGCAATGACTTCACTGAGCTTGTTTTCCAGTTCATCCAATGCCCTGTTGAGTTCGGGTCTTGCGCTTTCCCATGCCCGGGCGCCAGCCTCCCTCAGATGATCCAGCGACCGTTGCAAGGAGTCTCGCTTTTGTTCAAGGACGATGATTTCACGGTCATATCGGCTTTTTTCCTCAGCCGAGGCTTTTTGGGCTTCCTTTTTAACCTGGTCGATCTGTCGATTGTATGCGTCGAATTTTTCACGTGTTTCCTGATATTCCCGATCAATTCGAGCCTGTTGCTCAGAGGTGACAGTGCCGGCGTCCTTCGGCGTTTGTTTTTCCTTCTTGCATCCGCCAGTCAACAAAGGCACAACCAGAATAGCGGCCAATAATAAAGACATCATTTTCCAGCTTTTCATATTTTTCATATGTGTTTCCTTTCAGTTGGGGGAGAAATTGCGAT
>CAYMXC010000394.1:0-3081 GCA_964394135.1 uncultured Phycisphaerae bacterium | reverse complement strand
AGGGAACATCTCCATCACACCGATGCCGAGCAGAATGGATTTTTCCTTCCACACGGGACGGTTGAGAAATCGAAGCTCCCAGTGTTGTTCGAAGTAGGCGCATGGCGGATTGGTCAGAACCACATCGCCCATCTGAAGCGATTTCAGCTCGCAAAATCCAACATCCTCGAAATTTTTCTCAGTTGGATACAACGCCAGGCCGTTTTCGGTCACCACCGTATCGGTCAGCCCCACATACCAGGGAAAACCGCTGTCAATACGAACGTAATACTCTCTACCTCCAGCCAGTCGACCCATAACGCCTACATTTTTGAACAGATCATAATATGGACTGTAACGCATCCGGCTAGGCCCGGTTGATTTCACTTTCGCGCGATCGAAACCTACAAAAATCACGTTTCCTTCTTTGGTCTTCGCCTCAGTCAACCGAATCGACCCATTACTCGGATCGAGAAAGCGAGCATCGGGCCGATCCTTGATTTTGCCCGCCTTGACTGGAACGAAACTGCAACCGGAAAAATAAATACATACCCAAACACCTATCAGCAGCAAAATCGTTCTCACGGCCATTCCCCCCAGAACGTACCGAGAACCCCCAAATCCAAACTACAGATATCTAGCAATGATCAATTATTTTATCCGGCGATTGATTTTGGGCAAGAAAATTCACGCAAAGGATTTTGCAATACCGAATGCAAAAAACTAATACATAAGTCAGCCAAATACATACGATTTTTATAAATCCCCCGACGGCATCTTCGCAATTTGCTCCGCTGTGAAAACGGGGCCTTCCTTGCAGATGTAGCACCCGCCAACGTTGCATCGGCCGCACTTGCCAACCCCGCATTTCATCCGATTTTCCAGCGTCGTATAAACGTTGGCCGGATCGAAACCGAGTTTCTTGAGCGAGACGAGTGTGAATTTGATCATGATCGGCGGGCCGCACATGATCGCCACGGCGTTGTCCGCGGACGGCGCGACTTTTTCGAGAACCGCCGGCACGAAACCGATCTGATATTTCCAGTCCGCAGTCTCACCGCCGGGATCGACGGTCAGAACAAGGTCCACATCGCTGCGATTGTTCCATTCTTCCAGTTCGTGCTTATATACCAGATCCGCCACGGTCTTAGCCCCGTAGACGATTGTGATTTTTCCGAATTTATCCCGCTGATCCAGGCACGACCAGATGACACTGCGCGTCGGTGGCAAAGCAATCCCACCCGCTACAAAAACGAGATTCTTGCCGTAAAATTTTTCGATCGGAAAACGATTGCCGTACGGCCCGCGAAAGCTGATGACATCCCCGACGTCGCAACCCGCCAGACTCGTCGTCACACGACCTGCCTGACGAAACGTGCATTCGATATAATCCTTCCGCGTCTCCGGGCTGGCTACACAAAATGTGCTTTCACCCTCACCAAAAACTCCATACAGCCCAAACATGCCCGTCCGATAGGTCTGCTTGAATCGTTCGTGATCGCCAGCGTCCTGAAACTCAAGCCTCAGCGTGCGAACCCCAGGCGCCTCGTCACGCATCGCCACAATTTTGACCAGTGCAGGTTTATAAATATGTCCGTTATTTTCGACTGTCATTTGCAATTCCTTTCGAGATAGCCATCAGCGTTTCCGTCACACCCATATCGACCGGGCATTGCCGCGAGCATCGTCCGCAGCCGCTGCAACCGCTGTTCTGAAATTTTTCCGGGAAATAATTGAATTTGTGCATAATCCGTTGCCGCCATCGCGACGACTGCGTCGGCCTCGGATTATGGCCCGACGTGTGCATCGTGAACATCGCAAACGAGCAGCTGTCCCAGTTCTTCCGCCGAACGCCATGATATGTGTCGCCTTCGTCCTGAACGTCAAAACAATGACACGTCGGACATAAAAATGTGCACGCACCGCATCCCAGACAGCGACGCGAAATGTCCTTCCAGAACGAATGATCGAAATTGGCAGGCTCCCTCAGCCATTGACTGACTTTCTCCAGATCGAACTTCACCGGCACATTGGCGACAGGCTTCGCGGCGACATCCGAATCGGCCAGCAGATCGTAAACCCGGGCGACAAATTGTTTGCCCTTTTCCGTCACGTCCTGAATCAGCCACCCGCCCGCGCCCTGCAATGGTCGCAGCAGCAAATCAGACCCGGCCGTATTGTCCGGCCCGAGCTTGAGCGACGTGCACATGCAGAAATCGTCCGCCGAACTGCACGCGATGGAAACGATCGTGGTATTCTGCCGACGCTTGAACCAGAAACTATCCTTATAATCCCAGCCGAAAAGCGCATCGTCAATCGATACACCGGCAGCATCGCACGGCCGAACGCCGAAAATCACACGCATCTGCTCCGGCACCGTCGCCTCCTGAATATCCACCTGCTGCTTTTTAATGTCGAATTTCAGCAGCGGTTCGCTACGCGGGAAAAACAGTTCCTTGAGCGTCCGGTCCGGCACGATCAGATCCAATGCTAGCTGATCCGACCGCTCGATACGACCGTAACAGGACGTCTCCCCCGCACGCGTCGGTCCAAAAAATGCGATATTCGATGCCTTGAGCTTTGCGATCAGATCGTCGAGTTTATTCTGTGGTAAAATCTTGCCCATTGCCTGTTCCTGCATTTTCTAATTTTTAAAGTATGAATGTATCGGGGTCTTCCTTGCGGAAGCTGGCGAGCACCGGCGGCTGATCGGCCGACTCGCCGGCAAAATGATCGAACTGCTGTAACACTTCCATCGCCATCCGTTGATTAAGCAGCATAAGCGGAATACCAGCAGGGCAGGCCCGCTGACAGTTGCCGCAGCCGACGCATCGACCCGCCAGATGAAATGCCCGCACGATATTCCATTCGAAATTGCCCAGCGTATGGCTTGAAGTGCAGACCCATTGCGGCTGATTACGATCAACGATGCACCGTCGGCAATAGCACATCGGACAGCTCTGCCGGCACGCATAACACTTGACGCATTTAGAAAATTCGTTTTTCCAGAACGAAAATCTTTCCTGTGCCGACATGGCTTCGAGTTTCGCGATCAGTTCCGACCGCTCGACTGCCGCCGAAGCAGGAACTGCACTCTTGACC
>CAYMXC010000393.1:0-3085 GCA_964394135.1 uncultured Phycisphaerae bacterium | reverse complement strand
ACAAATGCACCTAAAAATCCTCTACTTTTGGTCTAGATTTTGGGGAGGGGTATAGCTTGTCCCGCCAACGCCGCCAACGTCTACGTCAACGCCGCTGCCACGGGCGGTAACACCGGCGTCGATTGGGCGAATGCCTATACCAGTCTGACCAGTGCGATGCCAGGCAGCTCGGGTGATGTTATTCATGTTGCAGAGGGTACCTACAGCCCGGGCGTTCTGACGACAAGTACATTCTCGCCTGGGAGTGGTGTAACTATGCTGGGGGGCTATAGTGCCCTCAATTCCGCCGGCATCCCTCGAAATCCGACCGTGTTCCGGACCATCCTGGATGCCGATGTCAATGGGGATGACATTGTCTATGATCTTAAGTTCAATACCGATGAATATCTGGTCCAGAATGCCATTGCGAATGAACGTAAGGATAATAACAACAATCTGATTTTCATCACATCAGGCACTTCCGGCCAGACCATTGACGGATTTATTTTGATCGGCGGCACCGAAAAAGTCGCCGGGGGAGGCTCCGGCGGCGGCGGCATCCAGATCTCCGAAGGCTGCAGCAATATCACTATTCGGAATTGCCAGTTTCTCCGGAATATGGCTTATGTCGATTCCAACGGCGGCGCCGGAATTATGGCCGTTACGGCGAACAACCTGCTGGTGGAAGACTGCTATTTCTATGGCAATGCCTGCGATTGGTGCAAAGGGGCTGCCATAAACTGCTATACCAATGTCGGCACTGCCCCCTGCACCTACACCATCAACCGCTGTGTTTTTGAAGGCAATGCGAATATGCAGGACTATTTTGGCGGGATCCTCTATTTCCAGTACCGGTTCGCGGCGACCGTCAAGGACTGCCTGTTTATTGATAACGGCGGATCGACCAATTCGAATATTATTGCCACCGATGCTCGGTACGCCATGGATCAATCCCTGGATATCACCAACTGCGCATTTATCGGCAACCGCGTGGTAAATCGCAGCACCATCTACCTGTACACACGGATCGCCGCTCCGAACGTTTGGAACACTTCCGTTAAAAATTGTCTGTTCCTGAAGAATGCCTCCGGAATCACCTCACCGCTCATCACCGGTGTGGGCCGGGGAACGGCGATCCAGATGAGACCTGGTTCCGCAACAGCGATCTGGAACATGAGTGTTACCAACTGCACCATCGCCGACAATCAGGACCTCTCCGAAGAACAACCAGCCCTCTGGCTGGTTCTCGATCCTGACATGCCCAATCCGACCACCCTGACCATTAAGAACAACATCATCTGGAATAACAAGGGGCTCAACGGCAGTCCTTCCTTCGGCGGCTGGGATCCCAGTTTGCCCGGCACCCTCACGGTTAATTACAACTGCATCAGCACCTCCGATCCCAACGACTACCTCCCCGCCGGCTCTGTCGGCAACATGATGGCGGATCCCCAGTTTGTTAATCCCGCGATCGGCGATTATCATCTTACCAGCACCAGCCCCTGCATCGACAAGGGCGATCCTGCGAGCGCGTATGCAAACGAACCCAAGTGGCTCAACGGCTGCCGCGTGAACATGGGCGCCTACGGCAACACGAAGGAAGCGGCGACCACGACGACGTGCGTGGCGTTGACGGCGGACACCAACGGTGACTGCCGCGTGAACAACGCCGACCTGCTGACCCTCCGCGGACAGTGGCTGAAAACCTGCCCATAAAATCACCATGAAATCCTGGTTCTAATGTTTCTTGCCTTAAATAACGACCCGCGTCAGAAGATGTCTATACTCCTCTTCTGATGCGGGTGTTTTTATGTATCCATTTCAACCATGGATTGTGAAGTATTTCTGCGTTTGCCTCGCTTGCCGGTTTGGTCTAACTTTCTCTTGTTCTGCAAATATTCTACAAACGCCTGAAATCCTTTTTGAATGTGTTTTTTCATATAGTATTCAGCACTGACTTCGTCATGGTCCGATATGGCTGCGATTAACGCACGATGAGAGTGACGAGGGAATCGGATGAATTTATTAAATTCTATTAATGTTCTTCCAGCGGTTCGCTTAATTAACAGCAATCGAGAGTATTCCTTACTCAGCAAAGAACTTCCTGCTGTTTCCACAATTAATTTATGAATCTCTTCCTCCGAATAGTAAATTGCATCTTCATCACGGCTATCCACCGACTCCTCATATTGTTTCGCGAGTTTTTGCAACCTTTCTATCTGCTCGTCGGTGATCTTTTCCGCACAAAGGCGGGCGGCTACGGATTCCAGTCCTTCACGCAGCAAATATAATCCCTCAATCTCCTCTAGTGTAAGTTTGCGAACACGGGCAATCTTTCGGTCTTCTTTGACCAACAATCCTTCGCTTTCCAGCCGGCGCATGGCCTCTACTACGGGAACGGTGCTGCAGTTAAGATCTTTCGCCAGAGCCACTTGCAATACTTTCTGGCCGGGAACCAGTTGCCCGGTCGCGATTTTCTCAGCGATTTTCTTGTAGGCCAAATTCGATATCTTCGTCGAAAATTCCATAGCATAATTCCTCGAATAACTGCATTTTACATAATTATCGGCATAATTCAATAGATAAATATTCTATTATTAGGCCATATTATTGTTATATCGTTTTATATTACAAGGATTTATAATATTTACAAAAATTATATTTATATCCCAAATTTTTCTTGATTTTAAAAGTGAAAATCTATAGATTGTAAGTTAAATACGACGATTATGACGTTTATATATCTTATATTCTATGGATTATAATTGACACTTTAGAAGAATTTATTGTTAACTAACAAAGCAAATATTGATGTCATGGATCGCCCGTTATACAAAGAGGCTTTTGCCTGGCATGATTCCAACATCATGGCGATGCGATTCGATTTGTCAGCGGAGAAGCAGATTATTTGCGGTTTCCAAAGGTATATCCGTCCCGAAACTAAAGTGAAATGGGATATGCATTATCCATTGGAACTGGGGATTGTTCTTTCCGGAAAAATCAAGCGATATTATAGCAACTGGAAGAAGATTTATCACCCCGGGGAGGTCTGGTATAATACTCCCCAAAAACTGGACCATGGATTAAGGTGGATTTGTCGCCTGGA